>JBGASE010000267.1:0-3419 GCA_044229875.1 Pyrinomonadaceae bacterium
CGTCAATATGATCTCGATGCTCTCTTCAGTGCTCGAGATGAACATCAACGACGGCGTTTTGTCGGTGCTTCCGATGCATCATACGTTTGAATTTTCGGCCGGATTTCTGACGCCGTTTTCGAACGGGACGCAGATCACATATCTTGACGAGCTTTCGGCCGAGGAACTCTCACGCGCGATCGAGCACGGGCACGTGACCGGCATGGTCGGCGTTCCGGCGTTGTGGGAAATGCTCCACCGGAGGATCAAGACGCGGATGCGGGAACGCGGCGACTGGTTCGCCGATATGGCCGACAACGTGATCGAATTCAACGCCTGGCTTCGCGACAATACGCCGTTCAACCTCGGTCCGATCATCTTTTTCCCGATCCATCAGGGCATGGGCGGTCGAATGAGATATTTGATCTCCGGCGGGTCGGCGCTCAGTGAAAAGGTGCAGAAAGACCTTCACGGGCTCGGCTTCAACGTGCTTGAGGGTTACGGGCTGACCGAATCCTCACCGGTTTTGACGGTCGCGCGGCCGGGCAACAAACTACTTCGCGGAAGCGTCGGAAAGCCGTTGCCGGGCGTCGAAGTGAAGATCGAAAATCCGGATGAGAACGGCGTCGGCGAAGTTCTCGCGCGCGGCCAGAACGTGATGGTCGGCTACTTCAAGAATGACGAAGCGACCGAGGCCGTGATGCAGGATCGATGGCTGCGGACGGGCGATCTCGGCCGGCTCGACGACGACGGAAATCTGTTCATCGTCGGTCGATCGAAAGACGTCATCATCGATTCCAACGGCAAGAATATCTATCCGGATGAGATCGAGGATCATTACGGAAAATCGCAGTTCATCAAGGAAATGTCGGTCGTCGGGCTTCCCGATGACGACGGCGGCGAGAAGATCGCGGCACTCGTCGTTGCCGACTATGAATTCGACATCGCACTGACCCGCGCCGAAACGAACAAGAAGGTAGAAGAGCATTTCCGCGAAATTTCCGCCGGACTGCCGTTCTTCAAACGCGTCAAGGTCCTGCACCTGACGCCGTTCGAACTGCCGCGTACGGCGACGCGCAAGGTCAAGCGTCCCGAGGTCGTCGAGATGCTCCAGAATCTTGAAGCGAAGTCGAAAAACAAAACGAAGGTCGAGGCCGAGGCGAAGGGCGACGACACGGCCCTTTGGATCCGAAAGATCGTTGCGTCGGTCTCAAACCGGTCGCTGTCCGAAGTTTCGATCGGAGAAAAGCTCGCCGATCTCGGTTTCGATTCGCTGATGTTCGTTGAACTGCAGGCGGCGGTCGAAGATGCCGGCGGCCGCGTCGTTTCGCCCGACACGCTGAACGAGGTTCAGACCGTTCGCGAGCTGTTGACCGCGGTCCAGCGCGTCGATAAATCGAAAAAGCTCATCGACGAGCCGAAAAAGGAAGAGAAGGACACGGACGAGATCTTCGTGCCGTCGATCGTTCGCCGCGTCGGCAATCAGGTCATCGATTTTGCGCAGGAACGGCTATATGACACGGTGCTCAAAACAAGGATCGAAGGTGAAGGAAACGTTCCGATGCACGCCAACTTCATCGTCGCGCCGAATCATGCTTCGCATATCGACACCGGACTCGTGAAAAAAGCGCTCGGGAAAGAGGTCGCGGAACAGACGGTCGCGGTCGCCGCCGCCGATTACTGGTTTGACACCAAATACAAGCGGGCGTACATGAACAATTTCACGACGCTCGTCCCGATCGAACGCACCGGAAGCCTCCGCCAATCGCTGCGCCATGTGACCGAGATCCTCAAACAGGGCTACAACACGCTGATCTTCCCCGAAGGCACGCGCAGTCTCGACGGCGAAATCCATGAGTTCAAGCCGATCATCGGCTATCTCGCGCTGAACGAAAAGATCGGGATACTGCCGATCTATCTCTGGGGAACTTTCGAGGCGTTTCCGAAAGGCATGACGATTCCGGCAAAGGACAGTTTCGGTGCAAACATCGGAGCCCGGATCGGTCAGTTTCTCGAATACGACGAACTTGCCGAAATGACGAAAGGCGTGCCGAACACCGAGGCTTACCGACTGATCGCGGCGCGCGTCCAGCATGAGATCGAGTGCATGCGTGATGGCCGTCGCGACAAGTTCGACGTTGCCGCGGTTCGCAAGAAATGGAAAGCCGAGCGCCGCAAGTCGCGAAAACAGGAACCTGTGATTGACGAGTAACCGTCGGATACCGTTCGATCGCGATCCCCACGCTGATTTTCAAGTATGTCTATTTTGGTCACAGGCGGCGCCGGATACATCGGCAGCGCGACGGTCGAATTGCTCGCCGAACGCGGCGAATCGCCCGTCGTGCTCGACAATCTCGTCTACGGTCACCGTTCGGCGGTTGCGACCGGAGTCCCGTTTTACGAGGGAAACGTCGGCGACCGCGCGTTGGTCGAAGAAATCATCGATCGTCACAAGATCGAATCGTGCATCCATTTCGCCGCCTATGCGTATGTCGGTGAATCGGTCACGGATCCTGCCAAGTACTTTGAAAACAACACTTTGCAAACGCATTCGCTGCTCGGGACGCTGCTTGGCGCGGGCGTAAATCATTTCGTTTTTTCGTCGACATGCGCGACGTACGGCGATCCCGTCCGGATCCCGATCGACGAAGATCATCCGCAATCTCCGGTAAATCCGTACGGTTGGTCAAAGTTCATGACCGAACGGATTCTGGAAAGTTACGACGTTGCGTACGGACTCAAATTCGTCGCGCTCCGCTATTTCAACGCGGCCGGCGCGACCGAACGATGCGGCGAAGATCACGATCCGGAGACGCATCTCATCCCGAACGTCCTTCGCGCCGCGGTCGGCGAATTGCCGTACGTTTCGGTTTTCGGCGGAGATTATGACACGCCGGACGGAACCTGCATCCGCGATTTCATCCACATTGAAGACCTTGCGGACGCCCATCTGCGCTCGCTCGCGCACCTCCGGTCGGGCGCCGCGTCGGAAAAACTCAATCTCGGCAACGGCAAAGGTTTTTCAGTGCTCGAGGTGATCGAAACGGCCCGCGAGGTGACCGGTATGCCGATCGAAATGCGGATCGAACCGCGCCGCGCCGGCGATCCGGCAATCCTCGTCGCCGACGCGTCGCGGGCAACCGAAGTCATCGGCTGGAAACCGCGGCACACGCAATTGCGGTCGATAATCGAGTCGGCGTGGAAATGGAGGAACGGTAAGCAGTGAGCAGTAAGCAGTGAGCATTGAGCAGTAAGCAGTAAGCAGTGAGCAGTGAGCAGTGCAGAACCGCGCACGAAGTAAGCGGGTGCGGAGGCAGTGAGCAGTGCAGAACCGCGCACGAAGTAAGCGGGTGCGGAGGCAGTGAGCAGTAAGCAGTGAGCAGTGAGCAGTGAGCAGTGCAGAACCGCGCACGAAGTAAGCGGGTGCGGAGGCAGTGAGC
>JBGASE010000268.1:0-3399 GCA_044229875.1 Pyrinomonadaceae bacterium
TCTTCCCGGCGCGCGCTTCGGTGATCCCTGATTCGGCTAGCGTAACCGCGGCGTCGGCGATCCGCGTCCGCGGGTCATTCTCGAGGGCCTTTTCTACCGCGGTGGCGACCGAAAGTTTGGGCGGAAAGATCGACTGCGCGTCAGACGCGCCGACCAAACCCAGCAGCAGCGCCATCGCAAGCCCGGATTTGAGTAGTTTCGAAAGCATTTATCGTCACGCCTCGCGGGCTCCGAGTTTGCGAAGAATCGTCATCATCGGGCACCAGCCGGTAAATCCGGACTGAAAAAGATTCAAACCGACGAATGCGGTGAACCAGAAAAAGTACGGACTGACGACGAATCCGAGCACGACGCTCGTGACAATGAAGATGCCGGCGATGATGTGCAATAAACTGTTTACTGTCATGATTGTTACCTCAGTTCACTATATAACCATATAGCTATATTTGAGATAAGATTACACCCGACGGGATCGAGTGTCAAGCCGGAAACGGATTTATTCGGCGAGCAGTTTTTCGATGTCGGATCGGAGCGTGGATTCGAGCACGATGCCGTGATAGCGCTTGGCAAGCGAGCCCGATTTGTCGTACAGGAATGTTGTCGGCAGCACCATTCCATCGTCGACGTTCGGATCGTTCCCTGGACGGAGAATTTTGTAAGAAATCTTGTAGCTTTCGACAAACGGCGCGATCGGTTCGACCGTGTCATCGACCGAAACCCCGACGAACTCGACGCCGCGCGGCATCATTTCGTTCGCGACGCTCACCAGGCCGGGCGTTTCGAACCGGCACGGACCGCACCACGTCGCCCAATAGTTGACAACGACGACCTTACCCCGATGCTCGGCAAAACTCCAATTTTCGCCGTTGAGCGTCCGCAACGCGAAATTTGACGTCGGCGTACGCTGTTCGCGTTTCAACGGACCGAACTGCCACCACGATGGCGGCGCGAAAAAGTAAAGAATGAGCGCACTGAATGCGAGCGTGATCGCCCATTCGATCAGGTTGCGGCGGACCGATTTCCGCTTCGGCTTTTCTTCTGGCCCGACATCGTTGACTTCCATGAACAGTAAATGGCGATCGTGTCCGCGATTATTCCTTCGGCCGCGTCGATAGCCCAAGCGGCAAATAGAGCGGACAGAAGCTGATCAGGCTGGTGAGCACGAAGATCACCGCCAGCACTCCCAGCACGATCGCTATCGTTCCGCTGATCTGTCCCATGAAATAAAGTGCGGCAATGACGATTGCCACAAGAATCCTGATCGCTTTATCAAGCGTTCCCATGTTTGCTTTCATCTTCATCTCCAACGTTTTCGCTTTTCGGACGCCGCAACTCGGCGTCGCATGAATTGCGCATTCAGGTGCTGACGCCAAGCTTCGGCAAAATCACCAGTTGCATCAGCAGCCAGAAAACAAAAAAACCGATAACCCAATAGAAATCGTTCATAAATTCGCTCCGCGTTTTCGTGCGGCGTCATCAAACAGTGACTGGCAAACGTCTCGAAAGACAGATCCGCTTCGAACACTACTGCATCGAGCACACGGTCGCGGAAATCTCGGATTCGAGCCCCGCGTTCAGCCACGCCTGGGTTCCGCCGGTCACGTTCAGGATCCGTTCGAATCCCGCGTTCTCGAGCACGCTTGCGCCGAGCGATGACCGGTAGCCGCTCTGGCAGATAACGTAGGTCGGCAACGACGGATCGAGCCGATCGAGTTCGCGCTCGAGCCTGTCGAGCGGAAGATTAAGCGCGCCGGCCGCATGGCCTGACGCATGTTCCGCGGGACGACGGACGTCGATCAACTGGACACCGCCGTCTTTCATCCGGGCGGCCGTGTCTTCGACCGAAACCTGCTCAACGACGCGCGTCGGCCCGTCAAAGTCGCCGATCAGGATGAATCCGGAGACGGTTTCATGGCCGACCCGCGCGAGCCGCATGAACGCTTCGTCAACCTGCTCCGCCGTTTCGGCGACGATCGCGATCGGAGTTCCGATCGGGATCATCGTTCCGGCCCACGACGCGAACTGACCGCCGAGTCCGATGTTGACCGAGTTCGGCACATGCGCCGCGCCGTATTCAAAATTCTTTCTGATATCGATCACGACTCCATCGAAGCCGAGAATCTCATCGGTCCCGAGTGCTTGCGGCCGAGGCAAATCGGCCAATGACCGTGACCCTTCGAGATTTTTTGCCGCGCTTTTCGGAAAATACGCCGGGACCTCAGGCTGATCCGCCGCAACGATCCTGACGAATTCCTCTTTGCTCATCGGCTGAAGCGCGTAATTCACGTTTCGCTGCACACCAAGCGTCGACCACGTCTCTTTCGAGAGCGATTTTCCGCACAATGAACCGGCGCCGTGAGCAGGATAGACTTCGGTCTCATCTGGATACTTGAGCAGCTTTCCGTGCAGCGAATCATATAGCAGTCCGCCCATCTGCTCGGCGGTAGAGCCTTTTGAACCGATCAGATCGGGGCGTCCGACATCGCCGATAAAAAGCGTGTCGCCGGTGAACATCCGTATCGGCTCGCCGTCGGCCTCGGCGACGATCGTGATCCCCTCAGGCGTATGGCCGGGCGTTTCGAGAAACGTGAGCCGCACGGCGCCGACGAAGAGCGTATCGCCGTCGGCAACTTTGCGCGTTGGAAAAGCGGTGTTCGCGCGCTGCCCGTAAACGATCTCGGCACCGGTTTTGGCCGCCAGTTCAACGTGTCCGGAGACAAAGTCGGCATGTGAATGTGTTTCGATGATGTATTTGATCCGCTGTCCGTTGGCGGCCGCTTCGTCGAGATATTGCTGAACATCGCGCTGCGGGTCGATGATCGCGGCTTCGTCGCCCGATCCGATGTAGTACGAGGCATGCGCCAGACAACCGAGATAGAACTGTTTGAATTTCATAGCATTTTCCGGCCGATGCTTTTCGGGCCCGAATCCAGATTACACGAAAACCGGGCGATCTCCGCAATCGTGTCGGACCGTCGGATCGAATCCGGTTCCGACCAATAGTTTTGGGCACGGAGCACGCCGCACAAGTTCGCAAACTACCCCCGTTGTTTGCGCCGGCGCACCCCGCGCCCAAACGCAGTCCGCGCTTTCACACGGACCTTGCGTTTCGGGTCAGAATCTGAGAAATATCAAAACTAAATGCTGATATAACAATACAGTTATGAATGAATGGTGTCAACTTCGTTTCAAGAATCAAGATTCAATTCAAAGTTCAAGATTCAAGATTTAAGATTCAAGATTCAAGATTCAAGAAAGATTCAAGATTCAAGAACATGCGGTCGGAATCGTTTTCGATTGATCATCGAGGTAGCCGGAACTCCCGCGTTGGACGAGGTGAAAAGCGAAATCCGAAAAAAAACCTCTTGAGATTGGTGGTTTTTTCAAAATTCACGATTC
>JBGASE010000076.1:0-15341 GCA_044229875.1 Pyrinomonadaceae bacterium
CCGTCGCCGTCATAATCGCCGACCTGCGGAACGTCGCCGTTGGCGCCGAATTGCTGGATCGTCGTGCCGTTGTCAGATGACCGTTGGACGAACCAGGTCGCCGTCGACGGCCGGAAGACGGCCGCGTCGGCCTTGCCGTCGGCATCAAAGTCGCCCGCCCACGGAATGTCGCCCGCCGCGCCGAACGGGAACGAATAGAACGATGAATCCTCGCTTCTGAGGACGTACCAGTTTCCATTGGATGGCCGGAAAATCGCGACATCCGTCTTGCCGTCGCCGGTGAAATCCGCCGGTGCAAGTTCGTCTGACGAATTTCCGAATGTGTGCGTGATAATCCCGAGCTGCGACCGGTCGAGCCACCACTGACCGTTTGACGGACGGAAGATGGAAATATCGGTCTTCCCATCGCCGTCGAAATCAGCGATCGCGCGCGGTGCTGCGGTCGCGGTTCCGAAAATCGTAAAACTGAACAATCTTGATACCGAAAAACCATTCGCCGCGGCCGGATCAGTGACATACCACCGGCCGTAAAATGTCTGGCCGCCCAGTGACTGCTGATTCGGAATCGACAGGCTGACGGATCCCCAACCGTTGCCGTTTCCTGATCCGTTGAGCGTGATCGTTTGACGCGTGAACGAGCCGGAAGCGGGGATCGAAGATCCGACACCCGGATCGGCTGAATCGATGACCAACACGGCCTGCGCCGCACCGAGCGAGTTCGAAACCGCGACCGCAAAACTCGGATTTCCGACAAGCGGCGGCTCGATGGCCGTCACCAACGGCGTCAGGCTGCCCGAACCCGCACGTCCGGTTCCGGTTACACTCGGGACGCGGGCGGTTTCCGTGTAAAGCGTCGGCCGGTCAAACGGCGGCAGTTCGTCACGAACCCGGACATCGGTCAGCGGCCGTTTCAGAAACGCGACAAGCGCTGACTTTTGCTGTGGCGTGAGATTGAGCGGGCGAATCAAGGCGCGATCGATGTTCGGTGCGTCGTGATCTCCGCCGCGGTTGTAAAAATCAACGACTTCTTCGAGCGTCGCGAAGCGTCCGTTATGCATATACGGACCGCGAAGTTCGATATTGCGCAGGTTCGGCGTTTTGAATTTGCCGTTGTCGGTCGGCAGTCCGGTGACCGCGCCGCGGCCAAGATCTTCGGCGGGCGGGCGAACGCCGATATTGTGAAACTGATGATCGGACATCAGCGCGTCGGAATGGCAGACAAAACACTGCAGATTCACGAAAAGGCTCTTTCCCGCTTCTTCGGTATCGGTCAACGGTTCGATGTTCGCCGAATCGCGGTCGAGCGGCGTCCGGTCAGAAAACAGGATACGTTCGTGAGTTCCGATCGCAAACGCAATCCGTGACGGCGTTACATCGGGCGTGCCGAACACTTCTTCGAACAACTGCGGATAGGTTCGGCCGTTGATCCAGTTAGTGAGTCCGGGCGGAACATTCGTCGCCAGAGCGAGTGGTTTCGAGACCGCGACGCGCGCCGCGGCCTGCGTCCAGCTTCGTCCGCCGTGGGCCATCTCCGCCGACGACAGCGGCGGACCGAGAACCTGACTTTCAAGCGCCGCATTGTTCGGGATGAGAACCGTGTTCGTCAGCGGATCACGGAATTCCCCGGTTGCGCGGCCATCCCAAAAGATCCCGAGCGGTGCGTAGCCGGCGTTAAGATACGATGGCGATTTGCGACCCGTCACCTGCTCATTGAAACCGAAGAAATTATTAAGCGTGTAGGTTCCGTTGGCATTGTTTTGCGGTACGCCCGGCGAGCCGAACGGATCATCCGGTGTATTGAAAATGTTGTCGAACCCGGGATTCCGTGAGCGGTTATCGCCGAACACGGTACGCGGATCGGAACCGCCGGCCGAAGGCCGATGGCATGTTCCGCACGCCACGGTCTTGGTTGACGACAACTGTTCGTCCCAAAACAGCGCTTTGCCGAGATATGCCTTGGCCGCGGTAATCGGGTTCTGTGCAGATGCCGACGGCGGATCGAGCGGCGGAAAGATCCCGCCCGAGAAACCGCCCATCGCTCTTGTTCCCTGATCCGGACTGCTGAATGCGCTTTGGATCGCGCCGTTTTCCGCCTTCACCCAGTAGAAGTAACCGGTTCCGGCGACCGCCGAAGAGTCGAAGAAGTAATTCGCGACCGTTGTTCCGACCTCCGTCGCCGACGCGGAGTTGTTCGTCGTACTCCGAAAGATCCGGTAACTTGTTGCACCGCGGATCGTATCCCAATGAATGCCGATCTTATCAGCATAATCGTTGTCTGACGCGATGACGCCCGTCGGCGCTCCGATCGACTGCCCGATCACGGTCGGCGACGACGTGCGGCTTCCGAAAAATACGATGCATGACGCAAGAGTCAACAGTACTAAGAGAAGTTTCAAGCGGTTCATTCGATTTTATCTCCGGGGGAAATAGTTCCTTGTGAATAATATCACGCAAAGCGGATCGATTTCAGCTTTTCAGACGATTTCGCTTTGCGATTAAGGACCGCGACCAAATTCTTCCGAATCCGAATCGATTCTGATAAAGTAAAAAGACCTTTAGAAGTCACCTTTGAATTTGCGGAGAATTATGACCGATCATCAAAAAATCGACGACATCGAATTGTCCGAAGACGAACGCGCGCTGCTTTCGGAACTCGGTGAATCGCGCCGGAAGTTCCTCGGGAAAGTATCGGCGACGACGTTTGGCGTGCTCGCGGCGCAGGTTCTTGCAGAGCAGGAAGTTTTGGCCAATTACAATATTCCTGAGGACGCGCTTTACGCACCGGTCGCCGCCGAAAATGCGGTCAAGGTCACGTTCAGCGTCAACGGCGCGGAAAAATCGCTGAGTCTGGATTCGCGGGTCACGTTGCTTGACGCGCTTCGGGAAAAACTCGGACTCACCGGATCGAAGAAAGGCTGCGATCACGGGCAGTGCGGCGCATGCACGGTGATCGTGGATGAACGTCGCGTGCTGTCATGCCTGACGCTCGCGGCGACATGCGAAGGAAAGACGGTGACGACGATCGAGGGGCTCGCGGAAGGTGAAAATCTGCATCCGCTGCAGGCGGCGTTCATTAAACACGACGGATTCCAGTGCGGTTATTGCACGCCGGGACAGATTTGTTCGGCGGTGGCGATGCTTGAAGAAGCAAAGCGCGGCCAGATCAGTTACGTCAGCGACGCGATTCGCGGAAAAGCAAAGCCGGTGACGCTGTCCGAAGACGAAATTCGCGAGCGGATGTCCGGAAATCTTTGCCGATGCGGCGCGTATCCGAACATCGTCAAGGCGATCCGCGAGGTTCATACCGGCGAGAAGATCGCGCAGACGTGGGAATTTACGAAGGGGGGCAAAGCCGATGCGTCCGTTTAAGTACACCAAAGCGACGACCGATTCCGATGCCGTCAAACGGCTGGCGGACAACAAGAACGCGCGATTGCTTTCGGGCGGGACCAACGTTCTCGATCTGATGAAGGAAGATGTCATCCGGCCCGACGAACTCATCGATCTCAATGGATTGAAGCTCGCCGCGATTGAATCGACGGCGAACGGTCTTTCACTCGGTGCGCTCGCCCGCAACACGGACACCGCGAATCATCACCTTGTCCGTCAGAATTATCCGATGCTCTCACAGGCGATCCTGGCCGGTGCGTCTGAGCAGATCCGCAACATGGCGACCAATGGCGGAAACGTCATGCAGCAGGTTCGTTGTCTTTACTATTATGATGTCGCCGTTCCGTGCAACCGCCGCGAACCGGGATCGGGCTGCAGCGCGATCGGCGGACTGAACCGGACATACGCGATTCTTGGCTGGTCTGAAAACTGCGTTGCCGTCAATCCTTCGGACATGGCCGTCGCGCTGGCGGCGCTCGATGCAACGGTCAATATCCGGACCGCCGATGGCAAGACGCGGACGATCCCGTTTACCGAACTTCACAAACTTCCGGATAACGCGCCGCACGCCGATAAGGCGCTGGCGCATGGCGAGATGATCACGTCGATCGATCTGCCGAAGAACAACTTTGCCGCAAATTCCTATTACCTGAAGGTTCGTGATCGGGCGAGCTATTCATTCGCGCTCGTTTCGGTCGCCGCCGGACTGGAACTGGCTGGCAAGTCGGTGAAGACCGCGCGAATCGCGCTCGGCGGCGTCGCGAACAAACCGTGGCGCGCATTCGCGGCCGAGAAGTTTCTTGCCGGAAAGCCGGCGACGAAGACGAATTTCCGAAAGGCGGCGGAGGCTGAACTGAAGGCCGCGAAACCGCTTGAGCAGAATGAGTACAAGATCGAACTCGCGAAACGGGCGATCGTCCGCGCGCTTGAAAAAGCGGTGGCCGGTGTCTAACGGGCTTTCGCACATTCCAGTCAGATTGTTGCGGAGAATGAAAAGCGTATGAAGTATATTGGCAAGGCCATGAGCCGCGTTGACGGCATCGCAAAGGTAACCGGAAAAGCAAAGTATGCGTCGGAATTCGAGGTCAGAAACGTCGCCTACGGATATATTGCGCAAAGCCGGATCGCGAAGGGAAGGATCGTCTCGATCGATACGTCCGAAGCCGAAAAACAGTCCGGCGTGATCAAGGTTTTCACGCATCTCAACGCGCCGAAGACAAAGGCGACCAAGGAACCGGACTTTTTCGCGCTCCAATCCGACAAGATCGTCTTCAGCGACCAGCCGATCGCGTTTGTCGTCGCCGAGTCGTTCGAGCAGGCACGGTTTGCGGCACGTCTCATTACGGCCGAGTACGAAAGCGAGAAATCCTCGACCGAACCGATGAAGGCCGCGACCGAAGAGGTCAAAGGCTCAAAAATGCGCGGCGATGCAACGAAGGCGCTGGCCGAATCGGCGATCAAATTCGAGGCGGAATACACGATCCCAATTGAACATCACAATCCGATGGAGCCGCACGGCGGAATCGCATTCTGGGAAGGCGACAAACTGACGATGTTCACCAAGACGCAGGGCGTCAAGGACGTTCAAAGCCATCTCGCCAAATGTTTCGACATCAAACCGGCCGACGTTCGCGTCGTCTCGCCGTTTGTCGGCGGCGCTTTCGGTGCCGCGCTCAACCCGCATTACTACACGTTTCTGGCGGCGTCGGCGGCACGCGAACTGAAGCGTCCGGTGAAGGTCAATTACACCCGCCGGCAAATGTTTACCGGTCACGGTTACCGTCCGTACACGTGGCAAAAGGTGGCGATCGGGGCGGACCGCGACGGCAAGTTGCGGTCGATCATTCACGAAGCGGTCGGCAACACCTCGACGTTCGAGACGTTTTCCGAGAACCCGAACGACTTCGGCCGGACTTTGTATGAGTGCCCGAATTATGACACGCCTTACAAGCTGGCAAAAACCGATCTGCCGACACCGACCTGGATGCGCGCGCCGGGCGCGGTGACCGGAGCGTTCGCGCTCGAATCGGCGATCGACGAGGTCGCTTACCAGCTCAAGATCGATCCCGTCGAGTTTCGCTTGAAAAATTATGCGGAAAAGGATCCCGAAACCGGCAAGCCCTTTTCAAGCAAGGCTTTGCGCGAAGCGTTCAAGCAGGGTGCGATGAAGTTCGGCTGGGAGAAGCGAAGTCTTGAAACGCGATCTATGCGCGACGGCAAATGGCTTGTCGGTTGGGGCGTCGCGACCGGAACCTGGGGATCGTATCAGATTCCGGCCTCGGTGCGGATCACGCTCAACGCGGACGGAACCGCGCGCGTCGCGAGTGCGACAGCCGACATCGGACCGGGAACATACACCGTGATCACGATGATCGCGGCTGAATTTCTCGGCGTCGAGCCGGCAAACGTAAAATTCGAACTCGGCGACAGCGATTTTCCGACGGCACCGGTCCAGGGCGGATCGTTCACGACGGCGTCCGTCGGCACCGCGGCGCAGGGCGCGGCGCTCGCGATCAAAAAGAAATTGGTCGAAGCGGCGCAGAAAATGAGCGGGTCGGTGCTTGCCGGTGCCGCGGTCGAAGCGATTGAAATGTCAGGCGGATTTCTGGCGCTTGCAGCCGATCAGACAAAACGCGTCGCGATCAACGACGTAATGCGCTCGGCCGGCGTTTCCGAGATCGCCGAAACGTTTACCTCGATGCCCGACAAGATCCGAAACAACTATACGACCCAGGCGCACGGCGCGCAGTTTGTCGAGGTCAAGGTCGATGAAGATCTCGGGATCGTCAAGGTTACGCGTGTCGTCGAAGCGACGGCCTGCGGCCGGATCATGAATCCGAAAACGTCGCATTCGCAGGAAATGGGCGGCGTCGTTTGGGGCATCGGGATGGCGCTTCAGGAAGAGACGGCGATCGATCACCGCTACGGACGCATGATGACGACAAACTTCGCGACTTACCACGTTCCGGTCAATGCCGATGTGCGTTCGGTCGAAACGGCGTTTGTCGATGAAGAAGACAAGATCGTCAATCCGCTCGGGGTCAAAGGCATGGGCGAACTCTGTCTGGTCGGAATTCCGGCGGCGATCGCCAACGCGATCTTCCATGCAACCGGCAAACGGGTCCGGGATCTTCCGATCACTCTCGACAAGTTGCTGTAAAAAAGTTGGCGATGAAAGAGATCGAACTGATCCTCGAGACAATTCAAACACTCGATCCGAATGAGTCAGCCGTCGTCGCGACGGTGATCGACGTTCAGGGCTCGGCATACCGCGGCGCGGGCGCAAAAATGCTGATCCGCGGAAACGGCGACGCCGTCGGCACCGTTTCCGGCGGATGTCTTGAGGCCGACGTTCTTGAGCGGGCAAAGCGCGTTTCCGATTCCGGCCGTGCACAGGTCTTTGTTTACGATACGACCAAAAACGAAGATTCGGTCTTTTCGCTGAACATGGGATGCCGCGGCGTGATCCGCATTCTCTTTGAACCGTTTGACTCAAAATATTTCGCCCGGCTTGAGGCGGCCCGCAACGATCGGCGCCGATTCGTCAGCCGCGTCGGCGTCGAAGGCGAGCGGCTTGGACGGCGTGACTATTCCGAAACTCCCGAGGACGGTTCAGCGTCGCGGCTTGAGGGTGACTGTTTCATTGAAATAATCGAGCCGCCGCCGGCGTTGTTCATATTCGGCGCCGGACCCGACGCGATACCCGTTCTGTCGTTCGCAAAGACGCTCGGATGGCGCGTGTTGGTCATTGATCACCGGGCGGCCTACGCAACACGCGAGCGCTTCCCCGAGGCCGACTCCGTTCATTGTCTGAAGCCCGAAGATTATCGCGGCAAGCTTTTGCTTGATCAGCACTCGATCGCGGTCGTCATGACCCATAACTACGAGAAGGACAAGCTCATCCAGCAATTTCTGCTCGATTCGGACGCGGGCTACATCGGTCAGCTCGGACCCAGAAAGCGGACCGAAAAGTTGCTTGCCGAGATCGGTCGGCAATGGCCGGCGAATCTGTTTGGTCCGGTCGGGCTCGACATCGGCTCGGAAACACCCGAAGAGATCGCGCTTGCGATCACCGCTGAGATCCTCGCTGTACTCCGCGAACGCGATGGCGGCTTTCTTCGCACCCGCGCGTTTGGCGGCAATTGAATCGTGGAAGGAAATGCCGAAATCCGAGTCGACGAATGCGTGATCATTCTCGCCGCCGGTGAAGCGCGCCGCTTCGGATCGCCGAAGCAACTGGCGATGATCGACGGAACGCCGATGATTCGACGTGTCTGTGAAACAGCGCTGGCATCAGAAGCCGCAAATGTCATCGTCGTGCTCGGCCCGCATGCGGCGGCGATCGCCGCGACGATCCACGACCTGCCCGTGCATCAGGTGATAAACGAAAATTGGAGTGCCGGAATCGGATCATCGTTGAAGCTCGGACTTGAACACCAGATCGACAGATTTCCCCAAACGAAAACGACGGCGATCATGCTTGCGGATCAGCCGTTGATCGACGCCGATCACATCTCGCAACTGCTTTCAACAACCGCGATCGCGGCAACCAGCTACGGTCGGGACTTCGGCGTTCCGGCTGCGTTCAATTCGGCGTTTTTTCCGCAACTCCTTGCCCTCAACCATGAGCACGGCGCCAAATCCGTGATCGCCGCAAACCTTCAAAACACGACACTTATCGAATCGCCGTGCGGCGCGTTTGACGTCGATACACCGGCCGACCTCGATCGCCTTCGTAACTTCATCGTAACGAAGAGTTAATCGCCTTGTAACCGCGCTTTAATCTGCCTGTAACCTCGCGGGTCTATCCTTCACTTTGCATCCAGACAAAAACAAATTTTTGAAACAGATTCGGCGACCGACAAAGGTTCGAAGTCGCCGATTTTTGAAGTATCCAAGGAGACCCTATGCGATTTAGCTTTTTATCAAAATTTCTATCGATCGTCGCAGTATTGTTCTTTGCGCAAAGTGCGTTTGCGCAAGCGACAGGAACCCTGAGCGGTTCAGTCAAGGACCAGAACGGCGCGCTTGTTCAGGGCGTGACTGTAACCGTCACGAACAACGCCACAAATCTTCGGCGCAACGTAGTGACCAACGCCGAGGGCCGTTGGACGATCAACCTTCTTCCGGTCGGAACGTATTCCGTCGGATACGAAAAAGAAGGCTTCAAGAAGGGTGTTGCCGAATCAGTTGCGGTCGAAGCTTCGGTTGAACGATCGGTCGAAGCGACACTCGAGATCGGCGTTGCCGATGCGGTCGTCACCGTGACATCGGATCAGCCTTTGATTCAGGTCGAATCCGCCACCGTGACGCGCCAGATCTCCGGAGACGAGGTTACGAAACTTCCGACTTCGACCCGCTCATTTACCGGATTGCTTTCATCCGAAGCCGGCGTATCGTCCGAGCTTTCGCCGGTCGGCGTCAACGGAAACGGGAACATCTCGCCGTCCGTGAACGGAACGCGGACGACTTCGACGAGCTTGTTCTTCAACGGCATCGACGCGACCAATATCACCAGCAACGAAGGATCTCTTTCCGACAACATCTCGCCGGCACCCGAAACGCTTCAGGAAGTGAAGCTCCAGACGTCGCTTTATGACGCATCGACCGGACGCAGCGGCGGCGGAAATTTTCAGCTTGTGACGAAGTCGGGCGGCAACACGTTTACCGGCTCCGCCTACTACTATTTGCAGAACAAGGCTTTCAATGCAAATGAGTTCTTCCTCGAAGAAAGCGGCAACGAAAAGCCGAAAGCCGATCGCATCGAAACCGGATTTACCATCGGCGGACCGATCATCAAAAACCGCTTCTTCTTTTTTGGCGGATATCAGTACACCAAGGCGAACACCGGACTGGTGTCGACGGCACGGACGCGCACGATCCTTCCGATCGCGCTGAGCGCGCTCGGAACCGACCGTTCGAAGGCCGCGATCGCCGCCGCGTTCAACCAGTTCAACGGCTGCACGGCCGGCACCAACTGTCTGACCGCGAACGATATTTCGGATGTCGCATGGCGGATCTTCAACCTTCAGAATCCGGTGACCGGAGGATTTGTGCTTCCGAGCCTCGCCGCGGGAACATTCCGCTCGCTCGGAATCGTCGATCAGACCGGTTCGGGAAGCTACCAGTTCGGCAATTTTCCGACGGTCACGTCGCGGACGCTGCAGCGCAACAACCCGCTCGTCGAATTCATCTCGGTTGAGCCTTCACGGTTCAAACAGAATCAGTACACGACGCGGCTTGACGGACAGCTGACGAAAAACAACACGCTCAGCGGTACGTTGTTTTGGGCTGATTTTCCGGGATTCGACTCGTTCCCCGATCCGAACTCGCTGGCATCGCCGTTCACGCTCCGACGCAACGACCGCAATCGCACGGTTGCCATCTCGGACACGCATATCTTTTCGCCGAACTGGATCAACGAGTTCCGTTTTGGATATTTCTATCTGAACAACACGCGCCGGCTTGACGACGATTTTCTCGGCATAACCAACGAATCGATCGGAGTGTTCAATCCGGCATCGACCTTCGACAACAGCATTGCGACGACGCGTCTCGGACACTACATCGGACGCAACAACATCGCCAATTTCTCGTTCGGCGGACCCAACGATTCGTTCAACCGCAGAAAGCAGCTGACGTATAGCCTCGGCAACAACGTCAACTGGATCTTCGGAAATCACAACATCAAGTTCGGCGGCGAGTTCAAACGGCATCAGTTCGACACGAATCTGCCTGAGGAACAGGCGACCGAATTCGAAAAATTCGACAGCTTCACGCAACTGCTGACCGGTAACGCGACCGAAGCCGATACGCAATACGGCGTTACCGACAAGAGCTTCAGATTCATGGATTGGGGCTTCTACGTCACCGACAACTGGCGCGTCAACAGCAAGCTGAGCATCAACTGGGGCGTTCGCTACGAACTTTTCATGCGGCCGACCGAAAAGAACGGACGGATCGGCAACTTCGATCTTTCGCTCTTCGAATCCTGCTTTTCGAAAACCGGCGGAACAACCGCCGCGTGCGATAATCCGACGCGCGGATTCATCGTTCCGAGCAATGTTCAGTTGACCGGAAACCCGGTCGTCGACGGTGCGATCAGCGCCACGAACGTCGTCGGCAACAAACACACGCTGAACGGCGAAGATCTGAACAACATCGCGCCGCGCGTCGGGTTTGCATACTCGATCAACGACCGCTTTGTTGTTCGCGGCGGCTACGGACTTTTCTACGATCGCCCGAGTGCGTCGTTCATCAACACCGTCTTTTCAAACTATCCGTTCCTACGCGAAGTCGAGATCACGGTTCCGTCGGGCAACGTCCCGATCCCGACCGCGTTCTCGAACACGCCGACCACGATTCCGCTCAACTCGTGGCTGCCGTTCCGCATCGTCCGCGCCGCCGGCGCGACGGGTGCATACCAGATCCGTGACAACACGCCTGTCACAATGGATTCGCGCGGCACGCCGTTCGCCACGGGGGTTTTCGGCAACGTCGCCGAAACGTTTGAATTCCGAGCCATCGACCGTGATGTTCAGACGCCGTTCGTTCATCAGTGGAATATCGGAATGCAGTATGAATTCGTCAAGGACTTCCTGTTCGAGGCGCGTTATATCGGAACCGCGGGCCGCAACCTGCTGCAGGCGACGGCGCTCAATCAAGGATATGATCTGAACGATCCGAACACGCCGGATCATATCTACGAACGGTTCAATCTTGCCTACGTCGCCGCCGGATCGCCGAACGGGGCGCTCAATTCCGGTTCGACGGCGCGTGAACGCGGACTTGGAAGAGCGTTCGGATTCCTGAACACGGTCACCGGTCAGGTCGATCTGAACCTTTCGGCAGCAAACGGAACATACATTAATTTTGAGGCCCGCGTGCCGATCCTCGGGTTCAACGTCCCGGAAGCGCTGCTGCTCAAATCGAACGCTTATTCGGATTATCACGGCGGTCAGTTCAGTCTGACGAAGCGGTTCTCAAAAGGCCTGCAGTTCAACATCGGCTACACGTTCTCGAAATCGATCGATATCATGTCGTCGGATCCGGGAAGCACCGCCGGCGGCGGCAAGCCGGACGTTCCAAACACCGGTTTCATCGCCCAGGGTGATGCGAACAACACCGCAAATAACCGCGCGGTTTCGGATTTTGACCGCACGCATCGGTTCAGCACCAACTTCGTTTGGGAAGTTCCGACGGGCGGAATGAACAATGCGTTCGTCAAAGGCTGGACGGTTTCGGGCTTCTTCCAGTGGCAGTCGGGAACGCCGTTCACGGTTTTCGCTTCGGAACCGGAGATCGCAAACGTCTCCCAGTTGACGAATCTTGCTCGCGGATCGGGCGGAATCTATCGTCCTGGCTTCGGACGTCCGAACACGGTCTGCTCCGCGGGCGATGCCGTTTCAACCGCATCGACGTCAAATCTGAACGTCATCAATGCCGGATGTTTCCGGTCCGCGCTCGGCGGTTTCGGCAACCTCGGACGCAATACGTTTCGCGGTCCGTCACAAAAGCGGTTCGATCTGAGTTTCGCGAAGAACACGAAGATCAATGAGCGGATGAGCTTCGAGATCGGCTTCGATCTGTTCAACGTTTTCAACACGGTGAACTTTGCGAATCCGAACAGCGACCTGCAGGATACGGTCGATTTCGGGGTCATCACGAACAGCGTCGGTGGTCCGCGCGTCGGACAGTTCCGGGCGAAGTTCCGCTTCTAGGCAAACTCAAACGAGGGCAAAAACGAAAGGCGGGAAGCGTGGGTTCGACTCACGCTTCCCGCTTTCTCTTCGGGTTGACTCCCACAAAATAATAGAGCCGCGAAAATAGCGCACTAAACCCGCGCAGACGGAATCGGGATTCAGGGTTGGTTGCTTCAGTTCCACGACGAAAACTTCGGCAACCGTCCCGAAAACGTCCTCCGGAACGTTCGTCGAGTGGTTCATGAACATCACCGTCCCAACCGCCGCGGACTTCATCTGCTCAAGCGCCTTCTGCGACATGACATCGCCGACAAGATCTTCGGCATTCGAAGACGCCGTCAGCCGGCAGTACTTCCGGCCGTCTTGCTCAAAGGCCTTCAGGACAGAATCCGAGAGAAACTTGAATTTGATCTCGGTGTCGTCGGTTTTGTTATCTTTGTGAAAAATGCTCATCGGAATTCAACTCCGATGAGCATCTTAGAACGTAACAAAAACTAATTGTCTGCCCACCTTTAACTCCGGATCTCTACGCATCCAATCCAAGCGGATCAGCGAGTCATGCCGCGGACTGATCGGCCCTACTGTCAAACGGTCTCGCGGTATTCGACCGTGATGCGAAACAAACCGCAAATACGAAAACCGAGAACCCGAAACACGCCGAACCACGCGGCTCAACCTCTTCCAATTGAGCCGGCGGACTGATTCGCGTGCAATTTCTAACATCCCATACTGTTTCGGAGAGATCTCCCATTTCGATCTCAATCGTTCCTCGGACACTATCGACGTTTGCCGTTTCCGAGGCCCAAAAAAAACCTTCCGACGCTCGTTCAATCGGGTATTGTTTACCCAACATCTCTGGAACGGACACAACGCATGTATTAGGAGTTCCTTGGAAACTAATCGCGATCAAAGCGTTTTCCGGCGTCTTTAGCATTTCCGATCGCGGCGTATCCTTTCCAATCGAATCAAACGGAATGTGACTGTTCAGTCCTACGACAAAGTCACCATTATCGGAAACGTAGACCGACTCAATGCCCCTCGGAAAGGAATCGACGCGGTTTACCATTTCGCCTGATTTGCTCGCGTAAAGACCCGAGGAGCTGAATTTTCTCCGAAACTTACGTTCCGCCTCAATCTCCTCGGCCAAAGTTTCACTCATCTTCAGCAAATCCTTTTTTGACATTCCAACCCGCTTCCATCCTTTGATCACGTCACTGTAAAGTCGATCGAGATTCTGATCCGAGCGCTCAATAAACAGATACTCTCCATTTTTGGACTCAGTCATCCGAGAGTTCTGCAGTGATTGACCGGCAATGATCGCTGGAATCGTCACGATCGCCAAGGCCACTAACGGAATCAACGTAAAGTAGTTCATCGGATCAAAAAACTAACGGCAACAAACGGGCTTGATCCGCGCCGGTGTGTTTCGACCAGGAGCGGAATTCTTGACGTACCAATCCCGATATTGCCATGTCATGTATTAGAAGAGGACTCGCAATCATTTCAGGGCCCAATCAGGAATAAACAATTCGCGCTGATTTGGAAACTCGTATTCAAATTTCCCGTCCCCGTCGTAGTCCATGCATCGGAACTCCAGACCAAAACCGGAACCTGTGTTGGTATTGTTCGTTCCCAGACGCCTGACATAAATGTACCACGCGAATATGCGGTCATTGACGCTAAACCCCTTCATCCACTTTAACTCGACTTGTTGCTCCTGCAACCCGGCGTCTCTCTGTGCCGAAGTGAGTTCAGGAGTGTAGGTTAGCGACGTCCTCGAGGCGATGGTTTTCGCTTGAACTTTGTGCTCAATACCCTTTGAATCATTTAATAGAAACTCCTCGGTCGCGATCCTTTCTTCGTCCGCCACGTTGGGAACCGCACACCGTTCTCCAGAATTGCTGGACTCGCCGTTTGACGGATCTGACGCCCGATTAGATAACTGGTCGATTTCTTCTCGCTGACGCGTGAAGGAACAACCCGCAAATATCCCGCTAAAACAGCACGAAAGCAGCGCGATTGCCCAAACGGTTCGGGCTTTTCTCGACTCACTACTGTTGCCTGCACGGAAGAACCATCGTTTTGATTGAATCGTCATCATCATTATTGAAACTTTCAAACAACTTAGAGGCCTTTTGGACTGCGCTTTCGACATCAGATCCGTCTCGCCGTCACGTTCGTAGCCGATGAATTGCTTGCGGACGGTGTCGGCGACGTATTGGGTGTGCGTTCGTTCGGTGACTTCTTCGCCGTACGAGCGGTAGTAGTGGCGGGCGATGACTTTGCCGTTTTCGTCGGTGTTGATCCGCGGGCTGCCGAGGTGGTCGTTGGTCAGGTATGCCACTTGCGGAGTCGGGTTCAGGATTGTCGAGTATTCGGCCACCAAACGTGAAGATGCGTCGTAGACGAAAATGGTTTCTTCCCATTGACCGTTTATCGAGCGCGCAAGGAATCTCCGAGTTGGTCGTGCAAATGTACCATGCTCAATCGCTCGGCATCAGGTTTGCAACTGCCGTCATCGAATGTTTCGCCGAAACAAGCGATTTATTTGCTGTCAGATTGGTCTCCGCACCGGCAGATTGCCTTTGGAACCAATTTGTCCGGTAACAGGTACGGCGAATCTTTCAGAATTATCTGCGCATCTTCGATTGCATCGACGATCAGTGCAAAGTGTTGCGAACCACGATGTCCAAAGTTGCCGCTGCCGACAAATTTACCGACGACTATGACATTCAGTGTCCTCCCCCGGTCGCTGTGCTTTATTCGTCTCCTAAATTTCTTAGGGGTTTTTGATTCAAAATCTGTACCAATTTCGAACGATATCCTATCCTCCCGTTTGCAACCCGGACAGTAAAGTTCGTTCCAGTACTGCCCGTATCGGTAAACTGCTGCGATCCGAATCATCTTTTGATCGAACTTTTGCGGATTCTCGACAAGTTCGCAAAAACTGACATCGGTTATCGGCACGTCGTCCGTGGATCTCACCTGACTTACCCCCGAACCGGACAGGAACAAACACATTGCCATCAAGGCCAGAAATTGAAAAATCCCAGTTACCCTGCACATCCTGATTTCATTTGTAGAGCTCACTAAGGCGTCGTCCCTGATCATCTTTTGTTACCCCCTCACGATCTCTGAGAAATTTGGTTATCGCATTCGATCGCTTCACTTCTAAGTCTTGTTTCAACCAGCCTTTGTTCCAGGTGAGAACCTCCGGAAAATTCGAGTTGTACGCCCCCATGCCCAATG
>JBGASE010000077.1:0-18204 GCA_044229875.1 Pyrinomonadaceae bacterium
ATGCCGTTGCTGTCGCGCCTGATTCTGGTTCCGGAGGGCGAGGAAGACGGCATCCTCACCGTTCGTGAGCTCTTGGGTCTCGGGTTGGAGGCGCGGCTTGTGACGATAGCCGCCTGCGAAGGGGCAATGAGCTTTGATGCGGGCGGCGGTGAAATCCTTGTTGGCGACCGCGCCGGATTGACCGAGGCTTTTCTTTACGCCGGAAGCGAAAACGTCCTTGCCAGTCTTGCACCGGTAAGCGATGAAGCGACGCTTGAACTGATGGTCGAGTTTTACAAGAACTATGGCCGGATGCAGATTTCGGACTCACTTTCAACAGCCCAGCGCTCGTTCCTAAACGGTCGGTTTCAACATCCCCGATACTGGTCATTCTTCACTCTCTCCGGAAAAAACTGAAAATCGTTTCGCCGGTCGTCGGGATTTGTCTGTTGATGAACGTATCGCGCGATCTGCGACATTTTTACATCTGGAGGCGATGATGAGGAAAAGTAGTTTCGTATTGGCATTCTGCCTGGCGGTTTCGGTTCTGGTTTTGGTCCCGCTGACGGTTCATGCGGGAACGGCTTCGGCGACCGCGAGTTCCGGGCGCGGCGGTCAAAACTGTGGAAAGATCTCAAAGAAAAGCCGTCAAAACACTGGCGCGATGACTGTACAGGGCGTCAAGGTCAACGGCACCTCACTGGTCGAAGGACGGGATTACAAGGTCCGCGCCGGAACGAACGGAAGCACGCGTCCGGTCATCGAATTCACGAATCCATTGCCGGCCAACGCCAACGTGGCAGTCTCGCTCGACACGATCCTTGATGGTTCGTTCACCGTTAACCTCGAGCTGACAACCTGCAAATAGGCGCAGCGGAGAACATCGATGAATATTCGGAATCTTTACAGGGCGGCGGTCTTGGCGTTTTGCCTGACCGCCGCCGCGGCCGCACAGACATTTACCTGGACCACTGCCGGACAGGGTACGCTTGTCGACGAAGGAAAATCGGTCTGCATCGATCGGGAAGGAAACAGCTACGTAACCGGAAACTTTTCAAGCGCCTCGTTCAGGATCGGGAAGATCACACTTCGAAATTCATCCGCGATGTCCACCTCAATGGACATGTTCGTCGCCAAATTCGATCCGAATGGAACCGCCGTCTGGGCGATCCAATCAAACGGGGCCGGCGAGGAGCGCGGGATCGATATCGCCTGTGACCGGACCGGACACATCAGTGTCGTCGGGGTGTTCCGAGGGGAAAAAGCGACGTTCGGACCGACGACGTTGGTCAATCAGTTCAAATTTTCGAATTCGACGTTTATCATCCGCATCGCCCCGTCGGGCGAAATCAAATGGGTCAACCGGGCTGGCGGTAAAGGCGATACGTCGGTCGCAGCCGTCGCGACGGGCGCCGATGGCGAGATTTTCGTCACCGGGACGTTTACCGGCGGAACGACATTCGACGGTTTCGCTTATCAATCGCGGAGCGGAAACAATCCGACCGTTTTCGTCGCCAGGTATCAGTCTGACGGCAGGCTCAAATGGTTCGAACAGATCTTCGGAACCCGACCCGGCGGTCAGCGAAGTTCCCAGGAGGGAAAGGCGATTGCCGTTTCGCCCGATTCACAGTTCGTTTATGTTGCCGGCTGGTTCCGCGGATTGAGCACGTTCGCTGATTCCCAGATCGCAAGCAACACCGAACCCGCTCCGTCGGGTCAGCGTTCGAACATCTTTATTACAAAATACGATGCCAACGGAAATGGAGTCTGGACAAGGCATATCGGACAGAAACAGCTCAACAATAGCCCTGACCCGGAGGTCACCGATATCGCCGCCGATCCGAATGGTGGCGTTTATTTGACCGGATACTTTTCGGGAGTACTCCTTTTCGGCCAGTCGGAACTGCGAGGTAATCCTTCAAAAGGAGGGTGGAACCACGATGTCTTCGTAACCCGGTACGATGCCGACGGCATAAATCAATGGTATCGGTCAGCGGGCGGTGCAAATGCCGACCGCGCGCACTCGATTGCGGGTTTTCGCGACGGTGTACTGATCACCGGCCAATTGGTCGGTGAAGATATCCGATTCGGAAATATCAGGCTAACGAACAAGAACATCAATCTGTTTGCGGCCAACTACGATTCCGCCGGAAACTGCCGCTGGGCGGCGGATACGCGACGTTTGGTGCTTGCCAATGGAATCGGAATCGCTGCCAATGAGACAACGGCGGTGATCACCGGAAGCTTTCTCGGTCGTGTAATCGAGCTTTTCGGCGAGACACCGATAAAAGGAACCGGGGCCGGCAATTTTTTTGTGACGGGTATTAAGTGAGGACCAGAAAATGAAAATAGGATCATTTTGGCGGCGAGTGCCGATCGTCGCGATTTTGTTGTTTGTTCCGTTGGCGCTGGCGAACGATGCGATTGCCCAGAAGGCAAGGAAATACCGAGAAAGAAGAATCTTGCTGACGCTGAATGCTGATATCAACGGCTTTAAGATCACCGAGCCGGCGAGGCAAGAGTATCGGATTCAAATATTTCGCGCCGAGGATCCGGTCACGAAGCGTCGTTTGTCGGGCGAAGAACTTGTCGAATACAAGTGCCGCGAAATGCTGGAGATTGTGACGCGCAAGATTCTATTCAACGAAGGAAATACCGGTGTTATCGGGATAGAATGTCGGGAAATTGACTTGATTGTGACCCCGAGAATCCTGATTCGGGAAGATGCAGAGTGATTGAGAGGACAAGCGGTTCTCTCGAATGTAACCGTCCAACCCCGGACGAGGTCAGGCGACAATCACGACCGCGCCACGCGAAAGGCGCGCCGGGATTCCGAGACCCTGTCATTAACTTTCGATAACGAAAGTGGATCATCCGGGAGGCCGGAACCGCGGTCGGCCGTCAATCGAAATCGACCACCCCCCAAAGGTGTAAGGCCCTCAGCGGTTCTCCCATTTTTTCTCAGGCGCGGCATTGCCCGATACCGATTTGAGCCCGAGGCCAGGATCCGTCTGGCTGATCAATATGTCACCTAACCGGATTCGTTAACCGATGCGGACGTCGTCCGAACTCGTTCAGCAACAATCTCAGGCGTGAGCTTCTTCTAGAATAACCTGCGGAGCGCAAGTGTCCCACTGTTTGGTGTGCGGACTGAGGTGAAGATAAAGGTCGGCTGTCGATTCGGCAATCAGTCCGACTTTCAGACCGACCGAACCGCGACGGACTTCACTTTGAATGCCAAATTCGTCGACGACCCGTTTCATCTTCGGACTATAGTGGTTGCGTGATGCGGCCATTCGAATCAGGCCCATTTCCGTCACCGCCGAAACCTCAAGACGGCGTGCGGCAAAATCGCCGGATCCGGCAAATGCGCCGCCGTTCACGGTCGCGTGAAACATCGTTGACCCGATCGGCAAATATACGACACCCAGAATCGGCTTTCCTGATTCGACCAGCCCGATCTGAACAGCGAAATCACCGTCGCGCTTTATGAAGCCCGCCGTTCCGTCAAGCGGATCGATCATCCAAACCCGCTTGCATCCGAGCCGGTGTTCCGAATCGGGTTCTTCTTCCGAGAGGATTCCGTCGTTCGGGAAGGTCGCAGAAAGTCCGTCGACAATGAGGCGGCTTGCCATCTTATCGGCGATCGTTACCGGCTCGACGAATTCGTCGAGACCGATCTTCTCCTCAGCTTCAAAGCCGTTCGTGTAGTAGTCGAGAATCAGGGCGCCGGCCGTTCGCGCAAGATCCATCGCGACCGAAAGTTCTTTGTCGAGCATCCGCGATAATGTTAGCAAAGGCAGGTGCGTATCCATAATTAACAGGCGCGGCCTACTCGGAGATATCCGCGACAGTTTGATAGAATCGGTCCCATGGCTGAAACCATCGAATTCTCGAAGTCAGCGGATCGCGTGACCATTTATCGCGAAATTGTTCCGCAAATTGCATCGTTGATTGAAGCGGAGACCGATATCATCGCGAATGTCGCAAATGTGACGGCCGTGCTAAAAGAGGCGTTCGGGTTCTTCTGGATCGGGTTTTATTTGGTCAAGAACGGCGAACTCGTCCTGGGGCCGTTTCAGGGAAAGCTCGCATGCACGAGGATTCCGTTCAACAAAGGTGTTTGCGGTCATGCCTACACGACGCGGCAGACGGTGATCGTCGCGGATGTCGATGCGTTTCCGGGCCATATCGCGTGCGCGTCGGAATCAAAATCGGAGATCGTCGTACCGGTCTTTGGCCATAACGGGGCAGTTTTCGGTGTGCTTGACGTCGACAGCGACCGGCTTGACGATTTTTCGGAAGTCGACAAAGCCGGACTCGAGGCGGTGGCCGCGGTGATCGGAAAAATTATTGCTGGCTGACGCGGTGACGGAGCGCGATGTTGAGAAAATTCTCAAACAGAATGCGTCCGTCGCGGGATTCGTTCGGATGCTCCCAGCGCGTCGGGTTTTTGCGCCATTCCTCGAACGATTTCTCAAGATGGAACTGAACGGTGTAGATCAGTTGTCCATCGCTGCGTTTGACCATCATTTGGTTCTTGCAAAGATATGATGTCGCGAGAAGTTTGAATCCTTCCGGAACTCCGACGACCTGCACTGCATGATTCTGCCAGACGCGGAGAATGTCCGATTCCTTTGTGTAATCCTGCCAGACGCCTGAACTTCCGTCATGAATACCGTCGAATATTTCGTCTTCCGTATCGATGATCTTAACGAAACGGTACTGATATTCGGAGACGCGGTTCTTTCGTTTCTGCGAAAGTTCAAGATCGTCGAGCGTCCGCAGGCGCGCGCCGAAACTCTGGGCAACAAGCTGATGTGACCCGCAGATCGCAAGAATCGGGATCGTCGTTTCGCGGACGAATTGACCAAAGCGGTTAAGGTGTTCGGAATTGTAGTAATCGAAATCGCTGTACGTACCGCTCATGACGATCGCGTCCGGCTCAAAATCGCGGGCCGCGTCTGCAATCTCAGAAAGATGGACGGTAAGGAATTTTGGCTGCTGGACGAGTCGGATGACATTCTTCGCGATATTGTCGCACGCCATACCGGAAACCATATTCTCAAATTTCAGGAGCGATTTTACGCCCGTATCCTGAAGTTCGTGGAAAGCGGTATCCGAAAGATCAGACTCGTAACGAAGAAGATCGTTGACGATCAGAACTTTGGCAAACTCGATCTTTTTTTCGATCGGTTCATACCGGCAAAATGTTTGTTTATTGAACGGAAACGGAAGCGTTTCGGTCACCGTTCTTTTGGTTACTGCGTCGAACATCGATCCAAAAATATAGCCAAATCTCAGTTTGGCTTACTCCGCAAGTATAACACCATCGTTAACATCGCCGAAACGGGTGGGGAAAGGAAAGAGTGGAAAAGTGGAAAGTGCAAAAGTCGGAACTCGTCCATTTTTTGACTTTTCCAACTGTTTACCTTTTCACTCTTGCCCTTTTCCACTCTTTTCTCTTTCCCCCCTTTGTTTTGTCGATTGGCGGAATTCGGGGATCGCGGCGCCGGCGCCGATTTCGGCGATCTCGCGGCGCAGTTCCGCGGCGAGCGCCGCCCGGATCCGGCCGCGGACCGGGGCTGATCGATCCGACGCGGCCTTTTCAAGCAGTATGACGGACTTTTGCCATGCCGTTTCAAGATCGTCGGCGATCGGCGAGATCTTCGTGATGTCGTACGGAACCGCGCATGACGCACATCCGATTCTCGCAAAAACCTGAAGATAGCGCGCCGTTCCTAGATCCGGACAGTTGATCCTTCGATTTCCGGCCTTGAGTTCGATACCGAGCAATGTGTGAAGAATCGCCGTCCGATGTTCACGCGGGTCGAGGTCGAGTGCAAACGCGCGCGTTCGTTGCGATCTGACGCGGTCGCGGTAAAGTGTGGCCGGCCAATCGATGCCGAGGCCCGTTCGGACCGAATCTATGATTTCAGAAGTCAGGCTCATAAGTTCGGGAGCGAATCGAGAAAATTCTGCAGATATTCGAAGTATCTGCCGACATGAAGTCCGTCCACGAACGCGTGATGCGCCTCGACCGAATGCGGCATGAATCGGCGGCCGTTCAGTTCGTAAGTCTTACCGAAGA
The DNA here is from genome assembly GCA_044229875.1 of Pyrinomonadaceae bacterium. Taxonomy (GTDB): domain Bacteria; phylum Acidobacteriota; class Blastocatellia; order Pyrinomonadales; family Pyrinomonadaceae; genus JAFDVJ01. The sequence continues at coordinate 6,071 of JBGASE010000077.1, forward strand.
CCATTCGTGGAACGGTCTGCGACTTATCGCGTCGCGTCGCATGTTTGAAGCTCGTGAACGAAACCCACGGGATGACCGAATAATAGATGAGGTCCGCTCGGTCGGTTTCGACGTCAAAGGTCTTCAGTGATTTGTAGTGCTCGACCGCAAGTCTTCCGCGCCGGTCGAACTCGATCGGATTCTCAGCATATTCGAAATAGCAAAACGAAAATGTGTCGTCGTCATTGAGGATCGTTTGCGTTGCGTGGATCCTATCGAACTCAACGATTCCGTCATCGGCGTAACGTTGTTTAAGTTCCGGGACCAAATTTGCCGCCCGGAGCGAATAATACAGCGAAATCAGCGAGATCGAGAGGTTGTGCGCTCTGCAAAAGCCGTACAGTGCCGTCACGTCGACCGGCGCTGTCAGGTTGAAGAACGGATCTTCGTAGTCCTTGAAAAATTCAAAGGTCGACCGGCGCGGCCAACCTTCGAGATCGATACGGCGCATTGTTACTTTAGCCTGGCGGCCTGCGTCGCCGGCGACGAAGCGAATTTCTCAATCCAGCCGTCGCTGAATATGCCGAAATAGAAGACACCGAGAACGCTGATCAGGATGACAGCGGCTAAACCGACCGGCATTTTCGGTTCACTCCAATCGGTCGTCCGTTCACGGAAAAACATCACCACGATCAGCCGCAAATAGTAATATGCCGAGATCGCAGTATTGACGACCGCGGCGATGACAAGCGTCGTCAGCATCACGCTTCCGGCCTCGAGCGCGGGTCTGAAAACAAGCACTTTCCCCATGAATCCGGCAGTCAGCGGCATTCCGAGCAAGGACAGCATGAAAAGCGACAAAGAGAAGGCTATAACCGGCGATTTGAAACCGATTCCGTTGTAGTCCTCGAATTCGGTCCGGCGATCGTTCTTTTGTCCGACGAGCGTGATGATCGCGAAGGCGCCGAGGTTCGTGACCGCGTATGTCAGCAGATAGAACGCGACCGCAGCGATCGCCGCATCGCGGATCTCCGGCGTTGCAGCGACACCCGCGCCGATGAACCCGACCATCGCGTAACCGGCATGTGAGATCGAAGAATACGCGAGCATTCTTTTGACGTTGTTCTGAACGATGGCGGCGATGTTGCCGACTGTCATCGTCAGGATCGCCATAACCGTCAGCGCCGTGATCCATGACTCATGAAGATATCCGGCCGCCGCGGCTCCGCTGACGAACGGAAAACCGAGGACAAACACGCGCAGGAACGACGCAAAGGCAGCGGCTTTCGGGCCGGCCGCCATGAATCCCGTGACCGGGCTCGGCGCGCCTTCGTAAACATCGGGCGTCCAGACGTGGAACGGAACCGTCGCGACTTTGAAGCCGAATCCGATGACGAGCATCGCGCCGCCGATCAAAAGCAGACCCGGAAAGTTCGGATCGCCAATCTTCGCCGCGATCTCGGTGACGTTCATCGTACCGGTCGCACCGTAAACGAGCGCCATTCCGTAGAGCAGGAACGCGGAAGCAAACGATCCGAGGATAAAGTACTTCATCGCCGATTCGTTCGATTTCAGGTCGCCTTTCCTGAGGCCGGCCATGACATACGTCGCGATCGAAAGCGTTTCGAGCCCGAGGAATAGAACAACAAAGTCATTCCCCGATGCCATGAACATGCCGCCGAACGTCGCGAAAAGCAGCAGCGCGTGATATTCGCCAACCGGAACCTCCTCGCGTTCGGTCCAGACCGTTGACGTCAGGATCGTCATTGCGGCGACGAACAATAGGACTATCGTAAACGACGTCCGCAACGGATCGACCGTGATCATGCCGTTCCAGGAAAGCGCCGTCGCGTCGCCCGCGGCCGCAAATGTAAGATAGCCGGCGATCGCGAGTCCGATCAACGAAAGCACGGTCGTAACATTTTTTTGCTTCGGGACGAAAACGTCATAAAGCATCACGATGATGCCTGTAAGGGCGACGACCATTTCAGGCAAAACCGCCTGAAGGCTGACGTTCGGATTGGTCAATGACTGTAAAAGAATCGTGTTCATGTCCTTACGATTGAAACTTCACTTCTGCACGGCATGGGCGTACGATTTCTCGCCGGCCGTGACCTTTATCTGCAAAAAATTCTCGCGCGGCGGAACGGCGCAACTGTATTTATCGCTTCCGTAGGCGCAGCTCATGTTGTATGCAAGGTTGAAATCGATCTTCACCTTGTTTTCGGTCGGCGTTCTGAGATCCATGTAGCGCCCGGCACCGTAGGTTTCCTTTCCGTTCGTCAGATCGCGGAACGGAATAAAAAGCAAACCCGCATATTCTTCCTTTGTCGGCGCCGCAGCCGACCTGAAAACCGTCAGCTGATGCGACGTGCCGTCGATCTCAAATCTGAGAATCCCGTATTTGAAATACTTCCGGGATTGACCGATCGAAGTCGGCATCATAAAAATCTGTTCTTCGGTCGTCCGCTCAAGCGTCGCTTCGACGGCGAATCGCGGATCGATTTCAAAATACTCAAGCCCCTTGAACGTCTCAAAATCGGCGGCCAGCAGTGGCGTAAGGTCTTTGTTCCGGAAGTCGCGGTCTCGTCCTTCGCGAAATGTCTTAACATCGGTCGAACCGTAGATCGACTGCCCCGCGACCGCTGCGGCACAGATCATAAGGACAACGATGATGGACAGCGATCGGATCATTTAATGCGCCGGTTTCGTTGACGGCTCACCCTTTTCGGCGGTCTCGATCTTTCCGCCGGCCTGATGCATGACGCGTTCCTGGATCGCAACGACCGACTCACGCGACCGGTTGAGAAACGGCGCCGGATGAACGCCCATGTAGACCATCAGCACCATCAACGGGGCAATGAGCCCGATCTCGCGCCATGAAAGATCCTTGAGCGATTTGTTTTTGGCGTTCGTGATTTTGCCGAAAAAGACCCGCTGGACCATCCACAAAAGATAGACGGCGGCGAAGATGACGCCGGTTCCGGCGAGCATTGTCGCGACATAGTTCCAGTTGACAGTATCGGTGACGCCGAGGACGGTCGATTTCCACATTCCGACCATGATCAGGAACTCGCCGACAAAGCCGTTGAGCAGCGGAAGCCCGATCGATGACATCGTCGTAATGACAAAGATCGTCGCGTAAAGCGGCATGACGTTGGCAATACCGCCGAAATCGGTGATCTGGCGCGTGTGCCGCCGCTCATAGATGAACCCGACAAGCAGGAACAGAGCACCGGTCGAGACGCCGTGATTCAGCATTTGGTAAAGCGCGCCCTGCATGCCCTGTTCGGTGAACGAGAACATCCCGAGAACGACATAGCCCATGTGCGCGACTGATGAATACGCGACTAGCCGTTTGATATCCGGCTGTACCATCGCGACGAGAGCGCCGTAAATAATGCCGATGATCGCCAGAAAAATAAAAATGTACGCGTATTCGCGCGACTGGTCAGGAAAAAGCGTGAAATTGAACCGCATCAGACCATAGGTTCCCATCTTCAGCAGCACCGCGGCGAGAATCACCGAACCCGCCGTCGGCGCGTCGGTATGCGCGTCCGGAAGCCACGTGTGAACCGGGAAAAGTGGAACTTTGATAGCGAACGCGATTGCGAACGCCCAGAACAACAAAGACGCCGTCTGTCCGACAACCGGCATCGTTCCGCCTTTCATCGCCGCCAGGATCGAGACGAAATCGAATGACCCGGCACCGTTCGTCTTGGCGTACAGGTAATAGAGCGCGATGATCGCGACGAGCATCAGAAGCGATCCGAAGGCCGTAAAAATAAAGAACTTGACCGCCGAGTAGATACGGTTTTCTCCGCCCCAGACGCCGATCAGGAAAAACATCGGAACGAGCGACGCTTCGAAGAACAGATAGAAAACGAGCAGGTCGAGCGAAACGAAAACGCCGATCATCGCGCTTTCGAGCAGCAACAGGAATGCGTAAAACGCGGCCGTTCGCTTTTCGACGGCGTGCCATGTCGAAATCACCGCGATCGGCATTATGAACGTCGTCAGCACGACGAGCCAAAAGCTCAGGCCGTCGACGCCGACATGGTAATTCGTGTTGATCGCTTTGATCCAAGGGATGTTCTTTTCGAACATGAATCCGCTCGCGGAAACCTTGTCGCCGGTAAAGATCAGCAGGGAAATCACGAAGTTGAGAAGCGTCAATCCGAGCGTGACCCACTTCAGATGTCCTTCGTTTTTCCAGAACATCTGATGACCGACAACGGCCATCGCCCCGAAGGCCGGCAGCAGAATCAGGATCGTTAAGAGATTTTCAGTGATGAAATCCATTGTGTTTGGTCCTTTGTTGCCTGGCGCCTCAAATCGCGGCCATGACAACTCTGACAAAAAGCTATCTGATAAGTTTCAATCCGTAATAAACGAAATATCCGATGACGATCAGCGCGCCGAAAAGCATGAAGGCCGCATATCCGCGGACGAATCCGATCTGAATTCGCCGGACGGCACCGCCAAGTGCGGTCACCAGCGATCCGATGCCGTTGACGAGTCCGTCAACAACGCCGACGTCGAATCCCTTCCAGAAGAAATTGCGCGAAAGATTCGTCAGCGGATCAACGATATAGCCGTTGTAAAGCTCGTCGACGCGCCATTTTTCTTCAAGGATCTTTGGCATCTTCCTGAGCGGCGTCTTCCAGAAAAGCAGCGCTCCGATACCAATGCCGGTAATCGCCAGCAGTATCGAAAATGCGGCCAGTTTCTGTTCGGTCCAGATTTCTTCCGGTGAATGGGCGCCGTGCGATTCGGTTTTGCCCGACTCAGCCGCCTTCGTTTCGCTCGCCAGGAAATGTTTGACTTCCAGCTTTCCGTCACCGTGGGCCGCCGGCTTGTGCTCGTCTTTCTTGACGATCACCGGTGCGAGCGCGTGCTCGAAGGCGTTGATGTCGCCCGCGCCGAACAGCGAACTCATCGCATACGGGACGCCGATCAGTCCGCCGACGGTCGAAAGGACCGCGAGCACGATCAGCGGAACGGTCATCGTCCAAGGCGACTCATGCGGTTTGAAATCATGCGGCAAATGATGGTGATGCTCTTCTTCGTCGTCATCGTCGCCGGCATCGGCGTCGTGATCGTCATGCGCGTTCGCCGACGAATAGGCATGAACTTCGGCGACATCGTCGTGATAGCGTTCCTTTCCAAAGAACGTCATGATCATCAAACGCGTCATGTAAACGGCAGTCAGGACGGCGGTTGCGAGACCGATCGCCCAAAGGATCATGTTTACGTGAACGCCCCATAGCGTCGCGTCTGCGGCCGAAGCTGTGGTCGCGAATGTCTTGTAAAGGATCTCGTCCTTTGAGAAGAAACCGGCCCAGATCGGCACGCCGCAGATCGCCAGCCAGCCGGCCGCCATCGTGAAAAACGTGACCGGCATGTGCTTGCGAAGATTTCCCATCTTCCGCATGTCCTGTTCGTGATGCATCCCGTGGATCACCGATCCCGATCCGAGAAACAGCAGCGCTTTGAAAAACGCGTGGGTCATGACATGGAAGATGGCGGCGATGTACGCGCCGATCCCGCATGCCAGAAACATATATCCGAGCTGCGAGACGGTCGAATAGGCGAGAACTTTCTTGATGTCGTTCTGCGCGAGTCCGATCGTGGCGGCAAAAACCGCCGTCGCACAACCGATTATCGCGACGATGAACATCGCCGTCGGCGCGTTCTGGTAGATGCCGTTGCAGCGGACGACCATGTAAACACCGGCCGTGACCATCGTTGCGGCGTGGATCAGAGCCGAAACCGGCGTCGGACCGGCCATCGCATCCGGAAGCCAGGTGAACAGCGGGATCTGCGCGGATTTGCCGGTTGCGCCGATAAAGAGAAGAACGGCTGCCGATGTGATCCCGCCGGCAAAGATCGCACCGCCGGTGAACGGATCTGCGGCCATCGCGGCGATCGTGTCGAGCGCGCTCATGACATGTTCGCTGCCGACCGTTTTATGATAGAACGAGATCGAACCCGTCATCGTAAAGATCAGGAAGACTCCCATCAACACGCCCCAGTCGCCGATCCGGTTCATGACAAATGCCTTTTTCGCGGCCTCACGGGCTTCGTCCTTCTTGATGTAATAGCCGATCAGAAGATATGAACAAAGTCCGACACCTTCCCAGCCGACGAACATCAGCAGGAAATTGTCGGCAAGGATCAGCGTCAGCATCGAGAACATGAACAGGTTGAGATATGCAAAAAACCTGTAAAAGCCCTTATCGCCATGCATGTAGCCGGTCGCGAAAACATGGATCAGGAAACCGACGAACGTGATGAAGCAGGCATAGATCGCGCTCAGACGATCCATTCCGAGACCGAAGTCGGCCCGGAAACCGCCAACCTGAATCCATGTCCAAAGGTGGTCGAGAATCGGTTTCTCAGCATGGAGCGCGCCGCCGTCGGCAATGAACGCGATGTAAAACGCGACAACGGCGGAAATGGCAATCGTGCCGCAGGCGACAACGCCGCTGAAAAGCTCGTTCTTCAGCTTTCCGCCGATCAGCCAATTGATCACCGCGCCCGCCAGCGGAGCGAAAATAATCAGACTTAAAAGATTGTTCTCAGTCATTTCTGTAAAATCCAAAACCTACACGTTTTCGATGTCGGCGACGTTTCGGTTAGTCCGGCACCGCATTCCGCGACCGAAAATCAGTTCTTCAAAATGCTTGCGTCGTCAACGTCGACCGAAATCCGGTTACGGAAGAACGCGATGATGATTCCGAGCCCGACGGCGGCTTCGGCGGCCGCTACCGACATCACCATGAACACGAAAAGCTGTCCGGTGACGTCGCCGTAATGACGCGAAAACGCGACAAACGAAAGGTTTACGGCGTTTAGCATGAGCTCGATGCACATGAACATCCCGATCGCGTTGCGCTTGAAGATGACGCCGACCGCACCGATCGTGAACAACACGCCTGAAAGCAACAAATAACTTGATAGACTCGGTTCCATAATCTAATTTTCGGAATCATGATTTCTGATTTCGGATCTCAGAAACCTAACGAACACAGATAATCCGGATAATTCTCAACGACATTTTATTTTGAGGCATGCGGTGATTTCCAAAATCAAATCCCTAGTCCCCAATATGTCGACGCTCCATTTCTTCGTCAACTACCAGTTCCATTTCCGGTTGGCTCAGCCGGCGGACGAGGATCACGCCGCCGATGATCGCCATCAGCAGCAGGATGCCGACGATTTCCACCGGCAAAAGATACTCGGTGTACATGCTCGTTCCGATCGACATCGTCTCGCCGACCGTCTTTGTCTGATCGGCCGTCGATTTCGGACCTTTATTGACAACGACGAAGATAAAAAACGTCTGCGCCAAAAGGATCACGCCCAGAAAACCGCCGGTCGCATAAAGATACCGCAAGCGCGTCACCGGTTTGTCGTGGTCAAGGTTAAGCAACATGATGACAAAGACGACGAGTACCATGATCGCCCCGGCATAAACCAGTATCTGAACGGCGGCGATGAACGGCGCGGCCAGCGTGACGTAGATGCAGGCAAGCGAAACGAAGACGCCGATCAGCGAAACCGCCGAGTATAGCGGGTTCCGATGATACACCGTCGAAATCGCGCATCCGATCGCGAGGCCGGCAAACAAAAAGAAGAAAATCGTTGTAGCCATAGAATTCACCGCCTTCCCGGCGGAACTCCAAACGCCGTCAGCGGCGTCGCGAAATAAACTAACTGTTCAGAACAAAGACGACGATCACCGTCACGATTACGTTCAGAAGCGCCAAGGGCAGCAGGAACTTCCAACCGAAATTCATCAGTTGGTCAAATCTGAAACGCGGCAACGTCCCGCGGATCCAAATATAAAGAAACAGGAAGCCGCAGATTTTTCCGATGAACGCGAGATGGCTAATGACCGCATACGGAATCGAGCCGACCTCGAAGATCTTCGAAAGTCCGGGAACATACCAGCCGCCGAGGAACAGAACCGCACACATCACCGACACGGTGAACATATTGACGTATTCCGCCATGAAAAAGAGCGCGAATTTTAGCGCCGAGTATTCTGTATGGAATCCGGCGACGAGCTCGGTTTCGGCTTCAGGCAGATCGAACGGAACTCGGTTCGTTTCGGCGAACGCGGCGATCAGAAAAACGATGAATCCGATGAACTGCGGAATGATGTACCACTTGAACGGCGATTTTGTCTGAGCTGTTATGATTCCGTTCAGATCAAGTGTGCCGGCAAGCATCACGACGCCGAGCACGGAAGCGCCCATCGCGAGTTCGTACGAGATCATCTGCGCCGACGAGCGGAGACCGCCCATCAGTGAATATTTATTGTTCGACGACCAGCCCGCAAGCGCGATGCCGTAAACACCGACCGACGTGATACCGAGCACGAACAGTACGCCGACATCGATCCGGGCGATCGTCAGCGGCATGCCTTTCGCCTGTTCGGCGATGTATGCGACCGCCGGACCGACATACGAAATGCTCTCGGTATACGGAACCAGCCAGCTCAACGGATCCTTCAGCTGCGGACCGAACGGATAGACGACCATCGGCAGCAATGCGCACCCGAGCGCGACGAGCGGCGCCAGAAAGTACATGAACTTCGTCGATTTGTCCGGAACCAGGTCTTCCTTGAAGATGAACTTGAAGAGATCGGCGAACGGCTGCAGGATGCCCCACGGACCGACGCGATTTGGTCCGATCCGGCCCTGGATCCAGCCAAGAATCTTGCGTTCGGCCAGAACCGTGTAAGCGACGATCATCAGGACCATTTGAAACGCGATCAAACAGCCGACCGCGAAAACGATAAACGGGAACGATGTTTTTAGGATTTGTTCCATTTCTAAATTTGGATCGGAACTCAGTCCGAAGCCTTAAACAAAAACTCGACGATGTCTTTTTTCTCGAACGAAACCTCGCGCGTGAACGATCGCCCGGGCAGTTCGACGTATTTGTCATCGAAAACGGAGACGAATGCCCGGAATTTCAATTTCTTTTCGCCGATCTCAAGCAATTCGAACCGGACGATTCTCAATCTTGTGCCGCCGGTCGCTTTGACCGATTCAAGATACTGATCTTTGAACCAGCGATTGAACCCGTCATCGATCCGGTGTTCGACGAAATCTATGTTGCCGTCCCCGAGATCGATCGCGACGACATCGAGCTTTCGCGGATTGTTAAATGCCACGAACGACCGGGTACCGAAATCAAGATGCAGCGCGCGGCCGATATAAGACGTACTCAGGTCAGTCGGCGGAACGTATATGATGTCGTTACCACCGTCCTGCCCGCTCGCCAAAATCCCGCAGCAAAACATCAGAAATGCCGCGACTGCGTATTTCATGTCTTCAACCCGCGACCGCCGCCGAATCGATTTTCGTGCCGTCCGGATTAAGTTGCGCCAACGGTGCAACAAAAAGGCTTTCGGGCTTCGGATTGCCGTTCGCCAGCAGATGAAACTGCGGCGTCTTCGATGTCATCGTCGTCAATCGATGCAGTTTGTGTCCAACCTTCGGCGTCGCGTCGATCTTACGGGCCTCATCCGGAAGTTTCGCGGCACTTTCACCAAGCGACTTGACCGCGTCCGAGATATCGCGGTCCGAAATTTCGTGCCTGACCTGAACCGGACGCGATTCATCTTTCAAATGCGGATATCTGAGACCGTCGTATGCCGGAACCGTATCGGCGATAGCCTTGAAAACCGCGGTCGCCGCAAAGTTGTAACCGAAATCGACACCCATTTCGCGGGCAATCAGGCTGGTTATGACCCAATCCGCCTTAGACTGATTGAGCGGTTCCAGCGCCTGCCTGACGCGCTGGACGAATCCTGTATTGTTGGTAAACGTGCCGTCAATTTCGGCAAAGCTCGCGGCCGGGAGGACAACATCGGCATGCGCCGTCGTTTCGGTTTCGAACAACTCCTGGACGACGATGAAATCCTTGCCCGCGAGCGCGGACGCGTCCTGGAGGCTGCCGCCGATGAGCAGCGCTTTTGATCCTTTAACGACATCGGCGACGCTTTTGCGTCCCGGCATCATGTCGTGCGCGCCGACCGAATTGTTGTACCGCGGCAACGGATGAAGCAGCGCGCGCCGCGTATCGGTTGTGAACGATCCGGCCGATCCGGCAAGCGCCGCGCGCGCATCGTCGGAAAGTTCGCCACCGGCCATGATCACGAAATCGCCCTCGGTCGCGTCGATCGTTTTGCGGATCGCGTCGAGATCATCGGATCCAATGCCTGCCTTCTTTGCCGCTCCACCATCGTTTCCGACGAACGCCGCGACGAATGCGTCGTACGAGCACGGATTGATATGGACAAACTTCGATGCCGACGAAATCAGGCGGATCGGAGTGTCATTGATGACGATCAGCTTCGCGCCGCCGTTGCGAACCGCCTGCCGCATCTGTTTGGCGGTAAACGATTGTTCTTCTTCAGGTTCGCCGCCGATCAGGAGAATCGTTTTTGCATGCCGGATTTCCTGGTGGGTCGCGAGCGGCGCACTCAGATTTCCGAAGAACGGCGCTTGATCGGCAACGTCAGAAACGGCGTAAAGATTCGATTTTACGACTTCCTGCGCGAATCGTTTGAGCGTGAATACGGATTCATTCGTGAGTCTCGGAGACGCGACGACACCGACCTTGCTTCCGTGTTCGCTGAACTTCGCGGCGATATGCGCAATCGCGTCGTCCCACGTCGCGGGAATCAGCTTTCCACCCTTTTTGTAACGGATCAGCGGAGTTTTGATGCGGTCGGACGAGCAAATGAAATCATGCGCGAACCGCGCTTTGACATCGAGAAATTCGCCGTTGAGTCCGTTTACATAGCGATCGCGGGCAACGACGCGGTGAACTTTGCCGCCGCGCGTGCCGATTGAGATCTGCATCCCGTCCGAACCGTACGGATCGGTCGTCACCGTCTGATCGAGCTCCCATGGACGGGTTTCATGGCGATAGGTTCCGTCGAGCAATGTTCCGGTCGGACAAACTTCGATACAATTTCCGCATTGCGAGCAGTTCAGCCAGCCGCCGTATGTACCGATAACGGTGTTCGCACCGCGATTTCCCGCCTCGATCGCGTCTTCGCCCATCCATTCATGGCAAACGCGGGTGCAGCGTTTGCAGACGATGCAGCGCTGCGGATCGTTGGCGACGATCGGCGACAGATATTTCTCGGGCTGGGCATTCTTTTTCTCCGAAAAACGCTCTTCGACCTCGCCCCAATCAAAAATCACTTCCTGAAGCTCGCATTCGCCGCCGCGATCGCAAACCGGGCAATCAAGCGGGTGGTTCGCAAGCAGAAACTCGCCCATCGAACGCTGCGCCTTCTCAATTTCTTCGCTCGCAGTTGTGACGACCATTCCGTCGGTGCACGAGATCGTGCAGGACGTCTGAAGTTTCGGCATCTTGTCGATCCGGACAAGGCACATTCTGCACGACGCCTGAACTTCGAGGTCACCGTAATAACAAAACGACGGAACGCCGTAACCATTTTCGTGACAAACGTCGATCAGGCGACGGCCTTTTTCGACCTCGTATTCCTGTTCGTTTATCGTTACTTTGATAAGTTCTGCTGACATTTGTAATTATTGCCTGCCGTTCGCGAATGCCGCTAAAAAGGGAACCGACGTCCGCGTCTTGAATTCAATTTCTAAATTGCGCTTAGCCACTTTTTGAAGTCTTCCGGGAACCGCTTGATGGCGCTTTGAATCGGCCACGCCGCCGCGTCGCCGAGCGGGCAGAACGATTTGCCTTCGATGTTGTCGCAAATATCAAGAAGCAACTGCGCATCCTCGGGGCGGCCCTCGCCGATCGATATCCGGTTGAATATTTTGACCAGCCAATCGGTGCCCTCACGGCACGGCGTACACCACCCGCACGACTCGTGACGATAGAATTCGGTCAGGTTTTTGGTCGATTCCATGACGTCGACCGATTCGTCCATGACGATGAACCCGCCCGATCCGACCATTGAGCCGGCGGCGACAAGCCCTTCATAATCAAGAGTTACATTCTTTCCAATGACCTGACCGGCGTTCATGATATAGACGCTGGATCCGCCCGGAATAACGGCCTTCAGTTTTCGGCCGTCGTGGAGCATGCCGCCACAGTCGTCCATGATGAACTTTTCCATGTCGGCATAGCCCATCGGCAATTCA
>JBGASE010000269.1:0-3353 GCA_044229875.1 Pyrinomonadaceae bacterium
AAGATCTCGAACAATGGTTTCTGAAAACGACGGCTTACGCCGATCAGTTGATCGACGATATGGACGAGATCGAGTCAGGTTGGGCGGAGAAGGTCCTCAAACGGCAGCGGGACTGGATTGGCCGGTCCGAAGGGGCGCTTGTGGATTTCGGATTTTCAGAATCCAATACCGGAAATCCGGGACCGATCCGCGTTTTCACGACCCGAATCGACACGATCTATGGTGTGAACGCGGTCGTCGTCGCGGCCGAGCATCCCGTCGTCGAGGCTTATTTCGATTCGTTCAGCGATGACGTCAAAGCCGCGATCAGAAAGATCCGCGCCGAGAAGCTTAAAGTTGTCGATCACGAGGCCGAACAGGAAAAAGAGGGGATCGATACCGGACTTCGAGCAATCAACCCGTTTTCTCACGAAGAAGTCCCGGTTTGGGTCGGAAACTACGTGATGATGGAATACGGAACGGGCGCGGTGATGAGCGTTCCGGCCCATGACGAACGAGATTTCGAGTTCGCCCGCAAATACGATCTGCCGATCCGTCAGGTGATCTCCGAGCCGCACCTCGCGCATGAGCACCACACGATGCACGCGCTCGCACTTGAAGAGGCGTTCACCGACTACGGCGTGCTCGTCCATTCGGATTATTGGAACGGAAAGACTTCAGAGCAGGCCAAAAAGGAGATGACGGAACATGCGGTCGCGCACGGATTCGGCGTCGGCGCGACGACGTATCGGCTGCGTGATTGGGGAATTTCGCGGCAACGGTTCTGGGGCTCGCCGATTCCGATCGTATATTGCGCCGATTGCGGGATCGTCCCGGAAAAGCTCGAAAATCTGCCCGTAACATTGCCCGAAAACGTTGCAATTACCGGGTCGGGCGAATCGCCGCTGGCGAAAGTTCCGGAATTCGTTAATACCTCTTGCCCGAAATGCGGTGGCAATGCGAAGCGTGAAACCGACACGATGGACACGTTTGTCGATTCATGCTGGTACTACTTCAGGTACATCGATCCGGAGAACGCGGATCAGCCGTTCGACGCTGAAAAAGCCGCGTACTGGGCACCGGTGGATCAGTACATCGGCGGCGACGATCACGCGGTCATGCATCTCATTTACACCCGTTTCTGGGCGAAAGTGATGCGCGACATCGGACTTGTAGGCTTCAACGAACCGGTAAAACGGCTGCTGACCCAGGGAATGGTCGTCGGCGAAACGTTTTTCGATGAGATCCCGAATCCGGACGATCCGGACGGGAAGGGCAAGCGCATCTATTTTCCGCCATCGGCGGTGACGGTTGAGCGCGACGCGAAGGGCAAGATCCTGAAGGCGGCGTCAGCCGACGGATCGGTTCTGAAGTCGGCAGTCGAAAGGATGTCGAAGTCAAAAGGCAACGGCGTCGATCCGGATGAGATGGTCGAGATTTACGGTGCCGACGCCGCCCGACTCTTCGTTCTTTTCGCCGCGCCGGTCGAGAACGAACTTGTTTGGAACGAGGCCGGAATCGAAGGCGCGGTCAGATTTCTGCAGCGTGTCTGGCGATTTGTCCATCGCTGGCACGATGCGTTCGGGAACCCGGTCGGGGCCGACGCCGGCGACGACGCGAAATCGGCCGCACTGCTCCGAAAAACGCATCAAACGATCAAAAAAGTAGGCGATGCCTTTGAGTCGCTGCAATTCAACACTCCGGTCGCCTCGTTGATGGAACTCGCCAACGCTCTCTATGAGTTCAAGGCAGAGCCCGAAACGGTGAACGCGACGGAATTGGCGGCCGTTCGTGAAGCCTGCCGCGCGCTGGTGACGATGCTCGCTCCGTTTGCGCCGCACACCGCCGAAGAGCTGTTTGCGGTGATGACAGGCAACGAACGCGGAATGGTCGCCAACGGCGCCCGGTTCCCTGAGTTCAATGCCGCGCTGGCAAAGGCCGACGAGATCGAGATCCCGGTGCAGGTAAACGGCAAGCTGCGCTCGCGGGTGATCGCTTCGCCCGAAGCTACGAACAGCGATCTTGAAGCTCTGGCGAAAGCAGATCCGAAAGTCGCCGAACACACGGCGGGCAAGGAAATCGTCAAGATCGTCGTCGTTCCAAGGCGTCTGGTCAACATCGTCGTCAAGTAGAACTGCGGCGCGTACTGCAAAATTATCGAAACCGACGGTCGTCGAATTCCGTTCAGTGAATTGCGGGTCCGGATCCGAGAATCGGCTCCGGACCTGTTCGTTTTCGGCCGATTTTTGCGTTTAGCAAAATGAAACATGCGTCGCGGGATCGTTAGCTTGCTTGAGAATCGCAAAAAAACTAAAATCGTAGGGCGGAATTTTAGAAGACGCTTGGCCGGTTTACTGCGTTTCAGCTGCATTAACTTCTCCGCTCGACGCCGAACATCAAATGAAAGAATGTCAGAAATGTAAGCGATGCTTCCCGGATGAGGTCGAAACATGTCCGGATGACGGGACGGCGACCAGTCATACCCTGCAGGGCGCGCCGGTTCTTGAGGAGAAATACCATCTGGAACGCCGGCTCGGCCAGGGCGGGATGGGTGTCGTGTATAAGGCCCGGCACGCTTATCTCAAAACTCAGCATGCAATCAAACTGATTCTCCCCGATCTCGTCGGAAACGATCCTCAGCTTGTTACCAGATTCCGGCAGGAAGCTCTTGCAGCGGCGGCGATCCGGCATCAGAACGTCGTCGGCGTTTCCGATTACGGCGTCGCGTTCGGAAAGATCCCGTTTTTGGTGATGGAGTATGTCGAGGGCGAGTCCCTTCACGACCTGCTCGCACGCGAGGGCAAGCTCTCGGCTGAGCGCGCGTTGGAACTGATGACGGCGATCTGCGCAGGCGTCGGGGCCGCACACCATCAGGGAATTGTCCATCGTGATCTGAAGCCGCTCAACATCATGATCTGTACCGGCAAGAAATCGATGACCGAAGCGGTCAAGATCCTCGATTTCGGCCTCGCCAAGATCAAGTCGGGCGAGTTGCTCGGATCCTTCGTTCAGGCTCAGACGACCGGCCTGATGGGATCGCCGTATTACATGGCTCCCGAACAATGGGCCGATGAAGAACCCGATGTCCGCGCCGATATCTACAGCCTCGGCGTGATGTTGTTTCAAATGCTCGCCGGCGACGTGCCGTTCAAGGGTTCATCGATCCCCGCGATCATGAAAAAGCACCTCAATGACGTGCCGCCGACATTTGCCCAGCTTGGCTTGCCGATGTCGCCGCAGATCGAGCAGGCGGTGCGCCACACGATCGAGAAGAACCGGCAGAACCGGACGCAGACGGTTGAGCAGTTGGTCGAAGAGTTCAGGAACGCGGTTCAATCCGCATCCGGTTCGCATCAAAAGACCCTGTCTGGATA
>JBGASE010000078.1:0-15071 GCA_044229875.1 Pyrinomonadaceae bacterium
ATGAACGCCCGGTCTTCCTGAAGATATCCCCATTTCTCGAATTTTTCGAGCATGTGGCACGAATAAGTCTCAAAGTTCTGCGTCCGGTGATCGAAACCGCGCGAATCGAACAGTCGTTCCATTTCCTCGGTCAGGATCGTCCGGTGATGGCAGAAGACCTCGATCCGCTCGAATGGAAAATGCCAGCTCGCGTCCGAACTCGAGGCGAACGTGCAGTGGAACCCACTCTTGAACTTGAAGATGATCGAAAACTCGTCAAGCTCGGGATATTCATGCTGCGAGCCGTAGGCGACAAGTTCCGCAACTTCTCCGAACTGAAAACGCATCATGTCGAACAGATGGATCGTAGTCTCATACAGAAACCCGCCGGTGACGTTCGTGTCGCCGGTCCAAACGGGATTTTTGAGCTCGCCGCGGTTCATCTTGATATGCGCCGAATGCGGAACGTCGTCAGCGACAAGTTCCTTGAGACGCGCGTAAACCGGCGCGAAGCGGCGATTGTGCCCGACCTGAAAGACCTTGGACGAAGACTCCGCCGTTTCGAGCAACCGGCGCGCGTTGTCGAGCCCGATCGCAAACGGCTTTTCGCAAAAGACGTGCTTACCTTCAGCGACGGCGTGCGCCGCGATCTCCGGATGCGTCCGGTTCGGCGCGCAGACGATGACCGCGTCGCAATGCTCCATCAGTTCATCGCGCGATTCGCAAACCCGTCCGCCGATCGCTTTCGATGTCCGCACCGCACGTTCGGGAACGATGTCGTAAAGTGCCGCGATCTCGGCGCCGCTTTCCTGCGCGTATATCTGTCCGTGAAGGTTGCCGGCATATCCGGTGCCGACGATTCCGATTCTTACTTTGTCCACAATGTTTGAGTTCCTGTAGCTTACCAGTGAAATTACCAACTTCCGCCGGCGGCCGTATTTTCAAGGCCGAGAACATCGATCGTCGCGCGCCGGGCACGCCGCGCTACCTCGAACGGATCCTGCTCCCAATACTCCGGCCGGAAGATCTCGATCGAGACCATGCGGTCGTATCCGATCCGGTCAAAGCGCGATTTGATCTCCGCGATCGGCAGAATTCCCTCGCCCGGATAGAGCCGGTGCGCATCCGTCAACGATTCCTTCGGCAGATTTTCGGCGTCGTTGATGTGAAAAATAAAAAGTTTTTCGGGACGCATTGCGTCAATCGCGTCAAACGTCGAGTTTCCGGCGTAGAAATGGAACGTGTCGAGCACGTTGCCGACGTTCGGCCGATCGATCGTCTCGACGATCTCATTGCACAGATCGAGCGTCTGGACCGAGCAATCCGTTTGCCCGAGAAATTCAAACGCGAGCGAAACGCCGTGTGCGCCGGCGATATCGGCGAGTTCGTTCAAGACGCGGACGCTTTCAGCGACGATCGTCTCTTTGGTCGCATCCGCGGGCAGTTTTCCGGGGACGACGACGATATACGGACATCCGAGTTTGCCGGCGACGGCCGACAGTTCCTCGCATTCAGCCTTGATCTTGGCGTAGTCTTCGTCGTTGCGAAACGTGATGTGTTCGATCGAATTTATCGACCACGGTTTGAGTCCGTACTGTTCAAGCAACGCCGCCAGGTCTTCGACGGACCGGGATTTGAGAAAGACGCGGAGTTTCGCGGCCCAGATCTCAATCAGGTCGAATCCGGCTTCGGATGCCGCGCGGATATCGGTTTCGAGGTCGGCACGCATCGTCGTCGCGCCGTTTAATGCAATTTTCATCGTCTGCTCCAAAATTTCTATTGAACTTGGGTAAGTTTATCACGAAGAATTGCTCCGAAAAACGGCGCACGGGCGGTCGATTCAGGGAATCTCCTGAAGTTGCCCGCGAAACACGCGAAAAACGCTAAATTGGTTGACGATCATGAACGAATTCGCTCTTTTTCGCGTTGTTTCGCGTGATTCGCGTTCAGGATCTCTGATCACTTGGCTCCTCTGCATGCAATCAAAACGCTGAACGCGAAACACGCGAAATACGCTAAATAGGTTGACGATCATGACGAAGTCTGACGGATCGCGGACGCTTCGGATCATTAATCACTCGACCCCGTTTTCGCGTCGTTTCGCGTGTTTGGCGTTCACAATTCTCCGATCACTTAGCTCCCGTTCATGCAATCAAAAACCTGAACGCGAAACACGCGAAATACGCTAAATTGGTTGACGATCATGAACGAATTCGCTCTTTTTCGCGTTGTTTCGCGTGTTTGGCGTTCAGAATCTCTGATCACTTGGCTCCTCTGTATGCAATCAAACGCTGAACGCGAAACACGCGAAAAACGCTAAATAGGTTGACGATCATGACGAAGTCTGACCGAACGTTGTTCGCGTCTTTTCGTGTGTTTGGCGGGCACACCTCTTTGATCTCGCGGGACAAAAGGACTGAACGCGAATTACGCTAAACACGCTAAACACACGAAAAGCGCGAAACACACTAAACAACTACGTATCAGCATTCATCATGAATCAATTTGACGGATCGTTTTTCGCGTTTTTTCGCGTTTTTCGCGGGAATACTAAAATCATTTTCAAAGACGATGTTACGTTTTCGCGGATTTTGTCATTAAAGGACATAGATCCCTCAATTTCTTTAGTCGGAAAAAAAATGGAAGTTGCCGGTCACATTGGGGAAAAACTCAGGCACGCCCAAGAACAAGAGAAGACGGTCACCCAATCTGCCGTCTTCTCCCCTTCTTTTTCAGTTTGAGAACTTCTTCTTTTTATCGCCGGCGCGGAATGCGAGATCGAATTTCGTATCGCCGAATTTGCCGACGACAAGATTGCTCTGCTCGGCGTACGACTCAAAAAACAATGTATTTTCAAGCGACATCGTTTTCGGATCACCGTCGTACGACGCTTCGAGATAGACAAAAAGCACGTCGTTCTCGAATTCCTTGCCGACCCATTTGAGATCGATCTTTGCATCCGCCGCGTCGCGCAGGATGAAATTCTCGCCGACGTACTTGAACAGCTCGCCGTCGACTTCCGGAGACTTCGACGCGTCGACCTGCTTTTTCAGCCGCCTCTCAAGCATCGGCGTCACGTCATGGACGAACAGACGGATGCTGATCTCGATATTTTTCTCCTTTGCCCGGTAATCGATCCGCGTCAGGCTTGTGTGATACTTGTGCGCGAAGCCCGACGCGGCCAGCAAACCGATGACAAAGATGATCCGGATCGCTTTCATTTTCAGTTTGTCTTCGATCCGCTGAACGTCGTCGAACCCTGCGGCGCCGTGACGCTTCCGGACAGCGCGCTGCCGGCGACGTTTCCGACAAACGTCAGTTCGATCGGCGACGTCGACTTGATCGTCAAAACGCCGTTTTCAAACTTCCCGCTCGAAATCGGAATCACTCCCTGCGCGGATTCGATCGTGCCGGTGACCTCGGTTCCGTTCTGCGTCAGATTGAGCGTGAACGGCATGATCTGGCCGCCGGCGTCGATCCCGATCGACCAGCGTCCGGTGACGCTCGAGGTCGAGGCGGCGGGTGTCTGCGGAGTCGCGTTCGGCACCGGTTGCGTTGCCGATCGCTGGCCGGCCTTGAAGACCTGAAAGCGCGTCGGCACGATCCGCCGCGGGAAGAAGTTGTTTTCAAGATCGGCGTCGGCCGTTTCGAGCCGCGGATCAAGAACGATCGCCTTTGCTTCCTTTTGGGTGATGATCAACTTTGAAACATCGTAGTTGTTGAAGCGCCAGATCTCGGCGGGAATGCGGATCTCTTCGCTCGTTCCGTCCATGTACTCGACCTTGAAGATCAGCGGCATGACGAGCCCGCCGACGTTTTTGAGATCGACGACGTAAAAGAAGTAATTGCCGTTGAGCAACGCTTTCTCACGATCGTCGAGATTGGCGATGAACGACTGATAATCTTTCCGGTCCTTGTCCGTCACCTTGTACTGATCGAAATCGTTGTAGAAATCGCGCAGCGACGGATACTGATCGATGCGTTTCGGCAGCGGTTCGTTGCGTTCGGCCGAGAGCGTCCGCGGCTGACTGTTCGCGTTTTTCCGCGCGAGTTCCTTTTCGATGTCCGGATTGCGGCCGTTCATCTGGTACAAGCGAACGTTCTCGATCGAGATATCGACGTGATCGGTCGAGTAAAACCAGCCGCGCCAGAACCAGTCGAGATCGGTGCCGCTGGCGTCTTCCATCGTCCGGAAAAAGTCCGCCGGCTCGGGCCGTTTGAACTGCCAGCGCCGCGCGTATTCCTTGAACGAAAAATCGAACAATTCACGGCCGAGAACGGTTTCGCGCAGGATGTTGAGCGCCGTTGCCGGCTTGGCGTAGGCGTTGTTGCCGAATTGCAGAAGCGAGTCGCTCTGGACCATGATCGGCACCTGATTTTCGCTGATCATGTAATCGGTAATGAACTGCGGCTCGCCTCGGCGCGACGGATAATTCCGCTCCCATTCCTGTTCGGCAAGATACTGCGTGAAGGTGTTGAGCCCTTCGTCCATCCATGTCCAGTCGCGCTCATCGGAGTTGATGATCATCGGAAAATAGTTGTGGCCGACCTCATGGATGATGACCGAGATCAGTCCGTACTTGGTCTGCGCCGAGTATGAGCCGTCGGGCAGCGGACGCGGGCCGTTGAAACAGATCATCGGATATTCCATACCGCCGACGGGGCCGTTGACCGAGATCGCGATCGGGTACGGATATTTGAAGGTGTAGCGCGAATAAACGTTGAGCGTGTGGATGATCGCGTGCGTCGAGTATTTTTCCCAGAGCGGATTGCCCTCATTCGGATAATAGGACATCGCCGTCACCTTATTGCCTTCGACATTGTGGCCCTGCGCGTCCCAGACGAACTTGCGCGACGATGCGAACGCGAAATCGCGGACGTTGTCGGCCTTGAAAATCCACGTCTTTTTGCCGGTCGGCTTGCTCGTTTCGTTCGCTTTCGCTTCTTCGTTGGTGACGATCTTGATCGGCTCTTTCGCGGTTTCAGCCTGTTTGAGCCGCGTGATCCAGTCCGGTTTCAAGGCCTGCGCCGAGTTCTGGAGAACTCCGGTTGCGGCGACGACGTGATCGTTCGGTGCCGTGATCCGGACGAGATAATCGCCGAATTCGAGCGTGAATTCGCCGGCGCCGAGATACTGATGCGTCTGCCAGCCCTGATAATCGGTGTAGGCCGCGAGCCTCGGGAACCACTGCGCGATCTCGTAAATGTAATTGCCGTCGCGCGAAAAATACTCATAGCCGGTGCGGCCGCCGAAGATCCGCTGATTGTTGATGTTGTAGTTCCAGGCGACGTTGAAAACAAACGTTCCGCCGGGGACGAGCGGCGCCGGCAGATCGATCCGCATCATCGTCCGATTGACCGTGTGGCGGAGCGCTTTTCCGGCCGCGTCGGAGACTTCGGTGATCGCGACGCGACCGTCATACTCGCGCGCGGCGAGCTGTTCGATGACCGACAGCGGCACGCCGTTCGCGCCGAACTGCGGCGCCGTCTGGGTCTTCTGCGTGTCGGAGTCTTTTGCGAACAGATTCTGGTCGACCTGCAGCCAGAGATACGTCAGCGTATCGGGCGAGGCGTTTTTGTAGGTGATCGTTTCACGGCCGGTGATCCGCTGTTTGGCGTCGTCGAGTTCGACGTCGATGACATAATCGGCGCGGTTTTGCCAGTAACGGTGTCCGGGCGCGCCGGATGCCGTGCGGTACTCGTTCGGCGTCGGCAGATCTTCATCAAGCTGCTTGAATTTGTCCGAAGGCTTCGACTTCGATTGCCCGAATGCAAACGATGAAACCAGCAATACCAAAAAGATTGCGAAAAAGCGTTTTGTGCTCACGTTATTGATTCTCCAAAATTATGATTCCGGAACAGGATTGACAGCTGATTTTCAACCTAAAGCCCGCTATTTGCAAGCGTCAACCGTAGCTTTCAACAAACGCGCGAAAATCGGCAACCAACGGCGTTTACGCGGCGTCAAAAAATCGGTTAAGCTTGAAAAACAGGCTCCTTCCCTACTGAATTATGAACCGAACATTTATCCTGATCGCACTTGTCATTTCTTTCGCCGTCGCCGCAGTTGCGCAGTCAGACGCCGCGCTCCGGGCGGTGACCGAAAAAGACGCCGGCTCGCGCGATGCGAACGGCCGCCTTATCGTGCTGCTGGCCTCCGAGCATCTCCTCCGCGCCGACGTTTACATGTCGAACCGGCTTTTCCCGCAGGCACGCGATCACTGGATGACATACATGGCGAATTATCCGGGCGACGCCGGACTGTCGCGGGCGCTCTTCGGAATGGGACGATCGCTGATGTGTGAACGAAAGTACACCGACGCGATCACATGGTTCGACAAGCTGATGCCGGACCACATGGCGACCAAGGACGGCCGTGAGGGACTCGCCTTCAAAGGCGCCTGTTATGTCAGGCTGAGCAAGCCGAATGAGGCGTTCAGGGTCTATGAGCAGTATGTGACGATGTTCCCGTACGGGGAAAAGATCGATTCAGCCCATCTCAACATCATCGACGCGCTGCGCGAAGCCGGGCGCTTTGCCGAGGCCGTGACGTGGGTCGGCAAGACGCGGACGCGGTTTGCGGGCATGCCGACCGAAACGAACGCGCTCCACGCGCGGCTGCGGATGGAACTTTTCCGGCAGAACTGGGCGGACGTCGTCAAAACGGCGGACGATCTGCTGACGCTGAACCAGTTCAGCGGATCGATGGTCGGACTCGACGAAACGCGCTTCCTGCGCGCGTACGGGCTCGAAAAATCGGGCAAACGGGTCGAAGCCGTGACCGCCTACCGCACGATTCCCGACGGAATTTCGTCATATTACGGCGGACTCGCGACCGAGCGCCTGCAGAAGCTCGACGCCGGAAATCAGGTGCGGAAAACCGTGTCGGTAACGCCGAAACTGCTCGCCGACTACCCGACGCCGTTCCGCGCCGAACTGATCCGCCACGCCAAACTGCGCAAGGTCGATCCGCGTTTCATGCTCGCGATCATGAAACAGGAAAGCAGTTTCAAACCGAACGCCAAGTCGCCGGCCGCCGCCCGCGGCCTGCTCCAGCTTGTCTTCGACACCGCGATCAAATACAGCAAGGGCTCGGGTTATCCGAATCTCAAGCCCGACGATCTTTATGATCCGGCAACAAACATCGCGATCGGCAGCGCCTATCTCGGCGCGCTCAAAGACGAATTCGGCGGATTGTACGAGGCAATCGCCGCCAGCTACAACGGTGGCGAAGACAACGCCCTCCGCTGGCTCGGTCGAACCAAACCCAAAGAACCCGTGATCTTCGCCTCCGAAGTCGGCTTCGCCGAAACAAAAAACTACGTCTTCAAAGTCATGAGCAACTACCGCGTCTACCGCGAACTCTACAACGAAGATCTGAGCAGGAAGCAGTAGGGATCAGACTTCAGCCGTCAGATATCAGACGTCAGATGGATTCAGACCTCAGCCGTCAGATGGATTCAGACCTCAGCCGTCAGATATCAGTCGTCGGAATGACTCAGAGTCTAAAGTCTGGCGTCTGACGTCTGACGTCTGACGTCTGAACCCGTCTGAAGTCTGAAAAAATGCAGAACCGCGCACGCAGTAAGCGGGTGCGCCCGCAGAGCGGGCGATCGATGCAGGTAAGCGGCCGTCAGATGGATTCAGACGTCAGATGTCAGCTGGATTCAGACGTCAACTGTCAGATATCAGACGTCCGTTCATGGCCGCGCAATCCCGAGAGCGCGAGCGAACATTCACGAAATTCACGCGTAAACGCGCAACTCTTACTGGGTTATCAGTTCCGTCGCGGTCACGACGTTCTTGTGTTTGAGCCCGCGGGCCTCGGCCAGGAACTGGTCAGAAAAGATACTGATGTCTGGGGCGTCAAGAATGGAACAACTTGTCTTCTCCTTCTTGGATCCATCCTCGGATCCGGTCGATCGAATCCTCAATATCCGAGATTTTGTCGTTGCACTCGCCGAGCCAGCATTTTGGCGCGTTCCCTGAAACTGTCGTTCCACGCCGAAGTTATCTGATCTTCAAGGTTGCGACGCCGCTGCTTTTGGTGCTCAAGAGCATCCAGTCGAAATGTTCCTTTGATTTGGCTGCGGCCGCGGTGCGCTTGATGCGAAACAGCCCTTCACGCAGGGTGAAGAACTGTTGCCACGCCTGATCGCGCTCGTTCTTGTCAGGAAATCGGATCTTCTTTTTGAAGTCGTCCTCGATAGCTTACCGAGTCATAGGAAAAAACGCCCGAAGCCCGCTTGACCGTCGACGCCAGCCGTCCGATTTTTCAGATCTTCATCTGGTGCAATGGAGCGACGCGTCTTCATATCGGCGGAACGCGAAGACGGTCTGATTCATTTAGTCGGTTTTGACCAAAAATCGGGCCACATCGCGATTTAATCTTTCTGCGGAATCAGCGACGCCGCTCGTGTAAGATCCTTTACAAACTGTTTTGCCGTGCTTTCCGCAGGATTGTCTTCCCAGACGAAATATTTTGACTTGCGGATCTGATAAACTTGTCTGGAACGTTCTGATGACGGGGCGTCGGACGGCATCAAGACAGTGAATTTCCCGATAAGTTGACGGTTCTCACGCGCGGTAGCGGTATTGCCGGTGACCGTTGCCGTTACCCCAACACTTTCCGTCCAAGACTCGTACTTGATCACGAAATCGCTTTCCTCGATCTTGTCAACGATCTTGAACTTCCTTATCTTCGAGAGTTCCTTCTCGATAAGATCGCGACCCTTCAGGTCTTCCGTATGTATGAAGACCATTGTTTTATCCAACAGGTCGCTTAGTTTCCCTTGCTCCGGAATCGAATCCCGGATCGCAGCCCGCTCCTTCGATTCCTGCGTGTCCGCCTTCGCAACTTTGGCGTTCTCATTGATCATCGCAATAACGACGTCCGACGGAACTCCCGCCACCGTAAGCGCTTTCAAGGCATCCGTAGAGACGTCGAAACTTACCGTTGACGTCTTGATCTTCGCGATGATGATTTCTTGCGGGAGGCCGCTCTTGACCATTTCGACAACCCCCGAGTTGGTTAGTATCTCCTGCCCGATCGCGGCAAACGAGAAAAACAAAATGATCGAAAGCGTCGAAACGACGTGTTTTACATTTCTCATAGTGCTCTCCTTTTCGACTTGCTCGGATATTTTTCCCTAATAGTTGCAGCTATCTTTTGAAACTCGTCCGAGTCTTTCTTCAGATCCGAGAAGTTCAGATTCGGGTACGTGTTCCTGATCGTTAGCATCAGATAACTACGCCGCTCCGCATTTGAACTGTGACTTGACCAGAAAAAATTGCTCGAGTCGTCACCGTCAACGAGCGACATCAGTTTCCAAACGCGCGGAGCTTCGCGTGGGTCGTAGCCTCTTTTAATCATAATTGCCATACCGATGCGGTCTGACTGATTTTCAAGGCTTCTGCTATAGCCGTTTACAATCGCAGCCTCGGTTAGAGAAAGAATATCGCCCAACAGATAAGCCCCGGTCGCGTAGGCCGCGATCCGGCCGATGAAAAGCCCCGTCCGGGTCTTTTTTTTGTAATTCCTTTGACGCAACCCATGTTCCTGGGTTGCGTGAGCGATTTCATGGCTGAGTATCGCGACTAGTTGCGCTTCATTCTCAAGTTGGTTGAACACTTCGTGATGAATCACGACCGTGCCCGTCGGATAGGCGGATGCGTTGAAACTCTTATCGAAGACAACGACGAACTTGAATGGAATCTTGTTTTCGTCCTCGTCCGTCATTTGCTTCTGATAATCCGGGATAAGGTCGTCACCGAGTTTCCGAATAAAATCCTGGATCGAGTCGTCCTGCAGAACTTTGTATTTCTTGTCACCAACTTTCAGCATGTCAAAAGAATTTGCCTTTGCGGATTCCTTCTCCTTGATTCGAAGATCCTTCCACATTTCCTTTTCCTGCTTGGTTTTTTCATTTCTAACAAATACAACGTCCGACGCCACCACTGAGCCGTCGAGATTCTCCACGCCTTTGTAGGTCATATAGACGCCAGGCCCAATCTGGGCAAGCGACTCAAGAGGTTTGGCGTCTTTTTGAAGTTCGTCCGTTGATGCTTCTTCGGCGAAATCGTCGTCATCGCTCTGGTTTTCGACTTTTGAATCGGCTTCCCGAGTGTCGGTTTCAGTGGCGCCTTCGTTCTTTTTCCCATCCGACTTCTTTTTTTCTTTTGCTTCGCGTTCTTCTGATTTGTTCAGTTTGAAACGAACATCTGTTGAATCGCGGATGAGAATGCGTCTTGCGTCAGCGAGTACAATTCCGGTCCATTTCCCCTGCTCACTTTTTACAAGATCAGTCGGAATCGAATCCAGAATCGTCGTGTGCGACAGCTTCCGAAACTGTTTCACGTCGATCTTCATTTCCTCGACCTCGCCTTCGAGCGTATCGGTATTTACCTTGGTCTTTATCTTGACAAGAGTTCCGACCCTCAAATGTACCTGCGGATCGAATTTGATTGCTTTGCTTTCGACATTTTGTAGTTCAACATCATATTTGCCATCGAGCGACATCTTATAGTCTTCGATTTCAAATGATGTCGGCGAATTGATCTGCGTGATGTAGCCCTTGATCTCTTCGGTCTTGATCTTGGCGTTTGAGCTTTGCGCTATCGGCAATTCGAAGAAAAAGACAACGCAGCTCAGCGAGAAAGTTGCCAGCATTCGCATCATTTAGAAATATCCTCCGTTCTTTCGTTCAATTAGACTCGAATCTAAATCAAGCCGACCATACGATAAGTGACTGCTGTCACATAAAACTACAATTTGCTAATCTAATCGTCCATTCCTCGGGTCGTTTCCGGAGTGTTGCCAACTTCGATAATTCGAAACGCTCGCGTCCGCTGGCTTGTTGATTGTTACCAAGCACAGTGCGCTCATTCCCACTGGTTCGTAAATGAGCGGATAACCGGTCGCGACCGGATAACGATCAAAAACTCAAAAACCGTTCGCCCGATGTTCGGGCGTCAGTGCTTTGCGATGAGTTCCTTAATCGTCCGGTTCTCACACGACCGCAGTCAAAGGCGAGGTCAATCCTCCCAAGATCTTTCGGCGTCCATTACCTTGAGTTCACTGACTATTTTTGAAGCCTCATTCCGGCACTCTTCAATGCGTCCGCTTTATTCACCCTTGACGTACCAGTTTCGTACCCAGCCGTGATGTGAACATATTCCACGTCCTGTCGAATGGCTGATCCAACCATCACGACATCTTGCGAACATCCACGAAATTCACGCGTAAACGCGTAACTCCAACGGGTTGCCGACTTATGGGCAGATTTCACCGCAGATCAGTTCCGCCTGCATCAGGACTTGTTTGACGGCCGATTCCTGAAGGTCCGGCGGGTAGCCGTATTTGTTGAGGATGCGTTTGACGATTACCCGTATCCGGGCGCGGGCGGATTCGCGCAGAGTCCAGTCGATCGAAACGTTTTTGCGGACCTGCGTTATCAGTTCCGTCGCGATCACCTTGAGCTGCGCGTCGCCCATGACGTCGACCGCCGATTCGTTCGCCGCCAGGGCGTCGTAGAACGCGACCTCGTCGTCGGTCAACCCGAGTTCCGCTCCGCGTTTGGCGGCCGCGTCGAGTTCCTTCGCCAGATTGATCAGTTCCTCGATCACTTCCTGCGTCGCGATCGCGCGGTTGTGATATTGGTTCAGCGTCTTTTTCAGCTTTTCGCTGAACAGCTGCGACATCATCAGATGTGGCCCCCCCCCTGAGATTAATAGCCGGACAGTTTCAAAGCCATCCACCTAGCAATTGCCCGAGGTATCGTTGACTACCCGTGCGCGGTAACTTTCTTGCGGGGCCGATTTGTCGCCAGTAAGAACTACTTATCAGAATTTTTGGGCTGCACGAACCCGATTGAAGTCCGTCGATGTGGTTCGGTCCTTTGGTTTTCCCATTCCGAAATAATTTCGTCGTAACGCTCAAGTTCAAATTGTGGTACGGAGGGCGGGTTTTCGACAATAGCCTCAAGAAGATACTGATGCGTAATCCTCGAATCGGACTTCTCAGCCTTGCGTGCTGCCTCGACTACGATCTTAAAAAGGTCGGCGGAGACATATTTCTCAGTCTTCTTTGCGAGCATCTCAAAATCAATCCCTGCGGCTACGGGCCTCGAACTAAGATGGATTCGGAAGATTGCTTCACGCGACGCTCTATCCGGAGGGGGAATGTGTACCAATTTGTCGATCCGTCCTGAACGAAGGGCGGCAACATCCATTTTTTCAGGCTTGTTTGTCGCTGCCAGAATAAAAACACCCCGCTCACCACAGTTCGAGAACTGAGCCAGAAACTCATTGACCTCGGCGGCATAGGAATGATTAAGATCCGACATCTCTCTACTTGGAAGCACAGCGTCGATTTCGTCAACAAAAACCATGCAAGGCGCCTGGTCTTCGGCAGCCTTAAATAGTTCGCCGATCTTTAACTGACCGCCATGAACGTACGGACTGCCGAGATCAGACGGCTTGACCAGCATAAAGGAAAACCCGATTTCTTCCGCGAGCCGTTCGGCTATAAATGTCTTACCACAGCCGGGAGGACCGTAAAGTAGGATTCCGTTGATGAGTGGAATACCGAACTGTTTGAATCGATCCCGCTCGCGAATTGGTCGGATAACTTCATCGTGTAACTTTGCCTTTAGCTCTTCCATTCCCGCAATCGCATTGAAACCGACTCCACCGTACTCCGGTTCGAAGTTCTTAGATGCGGGAAGCGTATAGGCACGATTCTTAAAAGGTGCATCGAACTCGAGACGGAGGGCTTTCGAAAATTCTCGGGCTGAGGGAAATCGTTCGCTCGGATCTGGATTGATTGCATTTCTGATCGCCGAAAAGATCTCTGGCGGCAACTCTGTGTTATTTAAAGGTGGCGCAATCAGACGACTTCGGCTTGATCTTATACAGTTGAGTGCCACCGCGATAGTCATTCCGTCGATTTTTGGATTGAACCATGACGGTATGCCCCAGATCATGTGATAGAGGAGTGTTCCTGCCGAATAGACGTCGCTGACCGGCATGAAAATACCCTCGGCGAGCTCCGGTGCCGCATGGAACGCCGAAAGACGAGATCGTATGATGCTGTCGCGTGTGTCGTGAATACTTCGTAAGTTCTCAAAACCAAAGATAATTGGCTTTTCTGCACCCATTGAATAATCCAAGAAAACCGACTGCGCGTTAATACCATTGTGCACAAGCGGTTCCCCACAATTATGAAGCTCTTCAATACCGTCGAGAAGATCGCAGATTATCGAAGTTGCTTTGAATGGCGCAATCGTCCCGTCGCGCTCAATTCGCGCTTGGACCGACTCGCTTCCGACAAGCCTGTAAACCGAGAAGAAGTACTCCGCATCTTCAAGTTCGATCCGACCGGCTTCGATAATTTGGCCTAGAGTCGGATGAGTTACGGCGGCGAGCCGCCTTTCGAATACTGGGTGTTCTTCCACAACCGCACATTTGGGGACATCCGCAGCGGCAATAATCTCAATCCGTACCGCCGCGCCATTCTCGTCACGTGCCCTGAACGCCCCAAAGTCCGAAATCGGATGGGTTAATTCAAATCGGTCGTCTATCAGAATACCCTTTTTCAAATTCGCACGACTCGTTTTCATGGTAGCGCTAGTTCAAGTTTCCGATAAGATGTGACGTTCTTCGTTGAGATTCAGGAAGCAGTTCAAAAATCTCAAGCAGAACCGCGACCAAGGACTCGCGAGTCGGATTACCGTTCGCTAAAGCAAGTCCTTGGTTTATCAGCATTCGGGCACGGTTGCGGTCTGACCAACTGTATCCGTCGAATTGCTGGTCGAATTCGATGAGCATTCTTATGAAAATCACCTCGCCGTACCGCGCCTCGTCCATGGCAAAGCCAAGTGATCCGATTTCGCTAATAAGTTGTCTGGCGCATCTTTTGTCGGCGGTCTTGATAATCGCCGGAATTTGCGATTCAAAACCTCGAATCGCCGCACCAAACCTTTCTGACAACGAAGGCGTAAAATCCGGGTTGGTTTTTTCGAAGTAAGCCTTCAATCGTTCAAAGTCACTATTTAGTTCCTCTTGCAATGCCGGCCACTCGCATGCATTCTCAATCGCCTCAATCTTACGAAATACCTGGCGCAGATTGTTTCGCACCTGCATTCGTCGGTCGTAATCGTCGGGAGCCTTCTCAAGCGAAAGTTCGATTTCTTCGATCCGTGCAGAAAGACTTTCAAGTTCCGACTCATCAGAATGAACCGATTCGAGTGAGTCGACCGAACTCCGGGCACGTTCGATTTGATCAAAAAGCCAAGATGAATTCTGCGCAGACTGAACGCTATCGGTAGGCACCAAGACGGTGACGGTCTCGTCGAGCGTCGGGAAATACACCGTCATCGATATTTCGCCGTCTCGTACCGCTTTTATGGTCAATTCAATTGGACTTCCGTCCGGGAGAAAGGCACTGAGTTCGTCACCTTTGATAACCGCTTCATAAACGAATTCGCAATGGACAGCACTTGTCCCTTTGGCGTCGATGTCGCCCTCATAAATCGGTATCAGTATTTCTCCTGCCCCCGGACCCGCCGGCTTCTGTGTCTTCAGGTCGTTCTTTGTGCCGGTTGCAGGGTAGGAACGGTTCTTCTCCAGCCCGGCAATAGGCACGAAAACAAGTTTTCCATTATCCGAATCTTTGATCTCTATTCCGAAGTGGTATGGAAGTGTCGCGGCCCCAAGTTTCGTGCCCTGAAGGATGGTGAATTGGGTCGGTTCGCACGGCACAACGTTACCCCGATCGTCATACAACCTGACGGTAAAAAAGTTCGCACGACCTTCATCCAGCAACACTTCCACAACTTCGCCCAGTTCACCGATTTTGATTCTGCCGCTCGACCACGCCTTGTCTCCGCGATCGATCTCAAGGTGAAGATCGACGCGCCCGTCAGTTTTGACGGTTACCAATTCATTTGTTTCGACTGTCGTCGCTTCGTGAATAAGTTCGAGGCGTATCGTTTCCCCGTCCTTAGTCGATTCTTGAGCGCAATCGGGAACCGATACGGTCGATGCGTAAAGCGCGGCGCCTTGGGCCACGGCCGTCATCGGATCGATGCGGG
>JBGASE010000270.1:0-3264 GCA_044229875.1 Pyrinomonadaceae bacterium
GAAAGACGCAAAGCCGACCGAACCCTATTGGCTCGTCAATCCGCGAAACAAGAACTTTACATTCGATTGGCCCGATGCCGAATCCTACAACAAGCCGTTCCAATCACCGCCGATGACGGCGGTCGCAGAACTTGAGATCGGCGGACAAACGATTTGGATTGATCGCGAGGTGCAGTATCGCTATGCCGACGACATTCGCGGCGAGATCCGGCGCGATGTCAACGTCGTTCCGGCGGTTACCGTAAGTCTCGATCAAAAAGTCCTGATCGTTCCGACCGGAACGAAGGCGCAGAAAAAACGGATCGTGATGAGCGTTACCAACAATTCGCCGAACGCAGTGACCGGTGTCGCATCACTCTCGTCAAACGCGTCCGGTGCTTTGAAATTTACCTCAGCCGCGCCGAACTTTTCACTGAAGACCCGCGGCGAGAAAACGGCGATCACTTTCGATGTCGAGATTCCCGCGAAATCAAAGGGCGAAGAATTCGAGATCTTCGGAACAGCCGCCGTCGGTGAAGGCCGGTTCTCCGAAGAAATGCAAATCATCGAATATCCGCACATTCAGACGCATCGGCTGTATTCGCGCGCGACGACCAAGGTCAACGTGCTTGACGTGAAGGTCGCGCCGGTCCGGATCGGTTACGTTACCGGAAGCGGCGACAAGGTTCCGGAGGCGATCGAACGGCTCGGGCTGACCGTCAAACTGCTCGACGAAACGTATCTTACGACCGGCGATCTGTCGCAGTTCGACACCATCGTCATCGGCATCCGCGCGTCGCAGGTCCGGCCGGATTACGTTGCGAATAACGGGCGCCTCATCGACTTCGTCAAGAACGGCGGAACCATGATCGTACAGTATCAGCAGCAGGAATATGCCCGCCTCGGATTACCGCCGCTGCCGGCGAAACTCGATACGAATATCCGCACGGTCGATGAAACCGCGCCGGTCAAGATTCTGCAGCCGACAAATCCGATCATGAGTTTTCCGAACAAGATCACCGAACGTGATTTCGACAATTGGGTTCAGGAGCGCAATCTGTATACGTTGACGAGTTGGGACGAGAAGTATGTTCCGATTCTCGAAACACATGACGAGGGCGAAAAGGAAAGCCTGGGCGGAATGCTCTATCTCGAACTCGGCAAGGGCAAATTTGTTTACAGTGCGTTTTCCTGGTTCCGCCAACTGCCGGTCGGCAACCCAGGCGCATACCGGATCTTCGCAAACATGCTCAGCCTGCCAAAGGCCGGCGCGAAAAAGTGAGCTGGCGTTTTGGATTTTCAATTTGCGATTTGCGATTTGCAAATGAAGATTCGAGAACAGGAATCAAGATTCAAGATTCAAGAATCAAGAATCAAGATCGAGATCCGAAATCCGAAATTGCAAATCGCAAATCGCAAATTCTAAAACGATGGAAGAGAAATTTCCGGCCAAAAACTATAAGCAGAACGTCCTCGAGGATTGTTTCGAGGATGCGAAGAAGTATTTTCTCGAAGCGTTTATCGCGGTCGATTATGCGCACGGCGTGATGCTCGGCGAACAGGGAATCATCAACCGTGAAGAACAGCGGATGATCCTTGGCGCTGTGCGTTCGCTTGATCTCAACTCGATCCGCGCCGCCGTTTATGACGGATCGTACGAGGATCTCTTCTTTTATCTCCAGCGCGAGATCACGAAGTTCTGCGGCGACGCCGATACGGCCGGCAAACTTCACACCGCGCGGAGCCGGAATGATATCGATGTCACGATTTATCGGATATATCTGCGTCCGAAACTTCTCGATCTCATCGCTGAGGCAAACGAGCTGAAAACGAACTTGCTCGATCTTGCGGCAGCTCATCATGAAACGCTGATCCCGGCTTATACGCACACGCAGCCGGCCCAACCGTCGACGCTGGCGCATTACCTTTTGTCGATGTCCGAAGTCCTCGGGCGTGATATCCGGCGGCTCCAGCGCGCCTATGACAACATCAATTTCTGTCCGCTCGGCGCGTGCGCGATCACGACCACCGGATTTCCCATCAATCGTCACCGTGTCGCGGAATTGCTAGGGTTTACGGCGCCGACGGTGAACGCCTATGCCTCGATCGCGTCGATCGACTATTTCACCGAAATGCTCGGTTCGATGAGCGCGATGCTCGTCAATATCGGCAAATTCGCGCAGGAATTCCTGCTCATGGCAATGATGGAGTTCAACGTCGTCCGATTGCCGGACGGCTTTGTGCAGGGATCATCTATCATGCCGCAAAAGCGAAATCCGGTCGCGCTTGAGCATATCCGCGCCATCGCCAGCAAAGCGCTTGGCCAGAGTCTCGGCGTCTTCACAGCCGTCCACAACACGCCGTTCGGCGACATCAACGATTCGGAGG
Source organism: Pyrinomonadaceae bacterium (assembly GCA_044229875.1). GTDB lineage: Bacteria > Acidobacteriota > Blastocatellia > Pyrinomonadales > Pyrinomonadaceae > JAFDVJ01. The sequence continues at coordinate 2,368 of JBGASE010000270.1, forward strand.
ACGACATTCAGCCGCTGATTTACAATGCGCTCCGAGATGCGACGCGGGCCGTTTCGCTTTTCGGCGCGACTCTCAAATCGGCGTCGTTCAACACCAGCGTTCTTCGAGAACGCGCCTCGGCAAATTTCATCACCGTCACGGAGTTAGCCGATTCGATCGTCCGCAAAGAGAACCTCCCGTTTCGCATTGCGCACAAAATCGTCGGGGCCTGCGTCAAGGAAGCCTATGAAGCCGAGACCGAAATCTCGTTTGAGATGATGCAATCGAACGCGCTCGCCGTCGCCGGACGCGCGTTGTCGTTTACGCCCGAAGAGTTCGCGCAAACGCTGACGCCGGAGTATTTTGTGTCGATCCGCTCGATTTACGGTGGATCGGCGCCGTCCGAAACGCGCCGGGCACTTGCCGAACAGATCGATCTGCTTTCGGTCGATATCGAATGGCTCGCCGATCGGATGAACAATCTCAAAGCTGCAGATCTTCAGCTGCAGGCTGCTGTTGACGAAGTCATCGACTGAAAGCGGTTTCCGATTATTGACTGAAATTCGGCCATTAATCATCCTTTCTTGAGTAAACGCCGCGCCGGCGTTTACCGACGTATGAAATTTCCGATCCGACTTATCGCCGGGCTGATCGTGTTTTCGATCATGATCCAGCCGGTTTTTGCCCAAAAACGCTTTTATATCGCGCCGGACGATCACACCGACTACTTCTGGATCGCGGACGACGTGACCTATCGCGCCTCCTTCCTGCGGATGATCGACTATTACCTCAACAAGATGGACGAAACCGCGTCCAATCATCCCGACCAGCAGATGCGTTGGCAATGCGACGGAAGCCTTTGGATGTGGGAATATGAGCGGAACCGCAATCCGCAGCAATTTGAACGGTTCATCAACC
>JBGASE010000079.1:0-15511 GCA_044229875.1 Pyrinomonadaceae bacterium
CTTCATCGACCGCTACCGGTATCTCGGCGATATCAACCTCACTTTCAGAGGACCCGGTCGATTTTGGACTTTGGATTGCCGCTTTCGTTTGGAGTTCCAGGTTTGGAGTTCCGCCTTCAGGCGGCCCAGCCTCAGCAATCGCGCAACTTCCACCAACAAAATTGCACGCGCAAAAAAAGTTCTTGACAAAAAAGTCCGAAGAGGCGTAGAAAGTTAGGAAAGCAACGACGGTAGGTTTTCTTGTTCTGTATTTTTTGTTGTAAGAGCAATTGCTCCTTTTCCACGGAGGCCGCGAGTGCATTTTTCTTCTACAATCGGAAACCTTTTCGGGCAGAAATCGTCCCGTTCTGATCGAGCAATCGAGCAATCGAGCAATCGAGCAATCGAGCAATCGAGCAATCGAGCAATCGAGCAATAATCCGTTAGCAGCAGTCAAAGTCAAGTTCATCCGCGCCGCGAGCCAGTCTCGCGGCGCTTTTGTTTGCGTGCCCGAGTCGGCGCCGCACGGGACAATCCGGCGCTGCGCGACCGCCAAAGCAAGTCAGTCCCGCCTGCGTCAGCGGGCCATCGATGCGAGACGGGACAAGTCAGTACCGCCTGCGTCAGCGGGCGGGCCGTGACATAAGGCAAAAGTAAAAAGGCAAAAGTAAAAAGGCAAAAAGCGGCGAAGGAGAGCGATGATGAAACGTAAGATCACCCAAAAAGCAACAGACTCAGATCAAAATCCAAAATCACACGGACCGGGCCGCCCGCAGGCGGAACTCAAATCCCCGGAAGCAATCGCAAATCGCAAATCGAAAATTGCAAATGCCCCGTGGTTTGTCATTCTCATCATCGCCGTCGTCGCGCTCGGCGTGTTCGGGACGGGGATGAGACATTGCTCGGACGCGTCAATCCGTTCCTTCCCGCACCGTCGCCCAGTCCAACGCCGCAGCTCAGCAAGGAATACATCTACGCCGGATCGCGCCTTCTCGCCGTCGAAGACGCCAACGCCAATGCCGCGCCGCCGGCCGATCTCGCCGTCTGGCGTCCTTCAACCGGCTACTGGTGGGTGATGGGCGGAACCGGATCGCAGCAGTTCTCGACCGGATGGGGAACATCGGGAGACATCACCGTTCAGGGTGATTACGACGGCGACGGAAAGACCGACCTCGCGATCTTCCGGCCGTCGACCAACATTTGGTGGATTCTAAAGTCAAGCGATGGAAACTACTACACGGTGTCGCTCGGCGCCTCGGGCGACCTCGTCGCGCCGGCCGATTACGATGGCGACGGCAAGACGGATCCGGCTGTTTTCGTGCCTTCGACCGGGACGTGGAACGTAAAACAAAGCTCGACCGGAACCACGGTTTCGACGCAATACGGAACTTCGGGAGATACTCCGGCACCGGCCGACTACGACGGTGACGGCAAAGCGGATATCGCGCTCTGGCGAAACTCCAATGCGAATTTCTATATCGTTTCAAGCTCGAGCGGAAGTTCTTCAAACTCGCCGTACGGAAACACGGGCGATTTACCCGTTCCGGGCGACTACGACGGCGACGGAAAGGCCGATATCGCCGTTTGGAGGAGCAGCAACGCGACCTGGTACATCCTCAAATCGACCACGAATTCGACGCATACCGAACAATACGGCATTTCGACCGATACGCCGGTCCGGAATGACTATGATGCCGACGGCAAGGTCGACGTCGCCGTCTGGCGCGGCGTCGAATCATCATCGGGCGCCGGCGACGTCGGCAAATGGTACATCAAGAAGAGCAGTGACGGAAATACCCGCACCGAGACCTGGGGGATCGCCGGAGACACTCCCGTTCCGGCATATTTCCGCAGGTAGCGGCAGCCAATCGCATGCCGGTGTTCAGGATGTTCCAGTACCGTCAGAGGTCCGAAAGCGGGCCAAGGAGACCAGAAGATGTTCACGAAATACTCAATCGCGCCGAAAACCATCGTCACGTTCATTCTTTTCGCAATCATTTCAGCGTTCGCGGCGGTTGCCGCGTCCGGCCAGGCCGCACAATACACGAACAATACCAAGGACCAGTCGCTGCGCGGATCGGGCGGCGTCAATGCGTCGACGCTGGCGATGGAGTTCAGCGTTCCGCTCGCCGGTTATCCGGGCCGCGGTATTGGCGTCCCGATCGGTCTCAATTATTCGTCAAAAGTTTGGAGGCTTGCTTACAGCACGACAGCACCGCACGTCAACAACGGCTGCTATTCGGTCGTCAATCCGAAGTTCTCCGAATACTCGGCCTCCGGCTGGAACAGCACCCTCGACCGCCCCTTCATTGAATACACCGGTTCCCTGCTTGCGTATCTGAACGATGGATCCGTCTATTACGACGATACGGATATCGCCTGCGATCCGGGCAACACGAACAACCCGACGAAGTACTACATCAGACGCGTCACGTTGAGGCTGCCGGGCGGCGAAACCCACGAACTTCGGAAGAGCGACACGTCCGTAACGCTTTCGGCGACATGGGACGGAACCTTTTACGCGGTGGATGGTTCGAACATCGTCTATGTCGAAGACTCGGCGACCGACCTGTACCGTGTCAAGATGACGGACGGTTCATTCTATGATCTTGCTTCGTCCGCCTCAACATATCGGTACGCGACCCGTCTGACTGACCGCAACGGGAACTATCTTGAGTACAACGCCGGCAACTCGACATACCCGAATGGCTTTTGGACCGATACGATGGGCCGGTCGATCCCGATTCCGATTGCTCCGTCCGCTCCGGCATCGGTCGGAACCACCGAATACGAAATCGCGGGACTCGACGGCGATCCGATTACCTACCGGTTGTACTGGCGTCAGCTCAAAGGGAGTTCGGAGAGCGAAAGTGCGTTGACGACTTTCGGCGATACGTTGCTTTATCAGGGAGACAAGTATTGGGACGGCTCCGCGTGGCAGACGCGAACTGAGGGATTCATGTTCAGCTCCGAGTGGGACGAATGGATCATCGCGGAAAATACCCAGTTCAATCCGATCGTTCTTTATGCGATCGAGTTGCCGACAGGCGAGAAGTATCGGTTCACATACAACGTTCGCGGCGAGATAGACCGAGTTTATTATCCGACCGGAGGGGAAGAACGGTTCGAGTACTCGGCAGTGAGTCCGGTCACCGAGTCGCTCGGGGTCTACGGACAGGCCAATCGAGGTGTCACAACCCGCAAGATCTATGAAACGGCCGCGGGCACGCCGTCCGAATGGGTTTACGGCGTCAGTGCGTCCGGAGCCGCTTACGTCATAACCACGACCGCTCCGGACGATACGGTCAACGTCCGTTATCTTCACCGCGGCAACATCGACGCGCTCTGGGGGTTCGAGAGCCCGATCGCCGGAATGCCGTACCGCGAGTTCAATTTCACGAGCGCCGGCGTGCTCCAGACGCAGAAGTTCACATATTGGAGCGAAAGCACGAACGGCCGGCATCCGCGCGTCGCGCGTGAGGAAAACATTACGTACGATCCGAACGGGAGCGGTGTTTCGGCAACCGCGATCTATGAATACGAAGGCGATCTGAGTTACAAGGAAACGCCGGTCCTGGCGAAGAAGACCACGCTCTTCGCGTTTGAAACCGCATCGGGCGGAAATTCGATAACGCCGACGAACCTGCCGGCGGCGACGCCGCCTTCACTTCCGACAACCACGCCGCCGACGGAACTAAAGAGTTCGGAATCGACGTTTCTTATAAACGACACGTCGTATTCGTCAACCGCCCGCGACGCCTACAAAGCGCAGAACATGGTCGGACTCGTGACGGCAACCGTACTCAAGGACGGCAGCGGTACGACCGTCGCGAAGTCGGAGACCGTATTTGACGACGCGACGAATTACCCGCTGATCAGCGCCGCGTCGTCCGAAACAAACTGGACGGATCCGAACACGAACTATCGGGGCAATCCGAATACGAGCAAGGTCTGGGACAGCACCAAAGGCGCCGTCACCAGTTCAGCCGCCTATATCTCGTCGCACGCGCAGTTCGACAATTTCGGAAACGCGCGAAAAAGCTGGAACGCGCTCGGAACGCTCACCGAAACGACATATTCCGCATCGAACGGTCTTCACTTCGCGCTTCCGACCGCGGTGTCCGGAGCCGCGCCCGACCCCAACGGAACATACGGCTCGAATACCGGATTCTCGACAAGCATCACCTATGACGCGGTGACCGGCCTGCCGCTGACCGCGACCGACATCAACGGCGCGGTCACGTCGACCGCCTATGATTCCGCGACGCTCCGGCCGACTTCAATCACGGCGCCGAACGGGCACGTCACCGAATTCGAATACGGCGAACCGGATGCCAATGGCGTCTATTCGTCTTCGGAAAGGTTTGTGAAGACCCGGGCCCAGATCGATGCCAGTAACTGGAAGGAAGGCTACACCTGGCTCGACGGGCTCGGAAGGTCCAACAAAGGCCAGTCGGTCGAATCCGACGGCGACATCTACGCCGAAACCGAATTCGACATCATGGGCCGCGTGAAACGATCGACGAATCCGTACAAAACTGGTGAAACCAAGCTTTGGACGACGCCGACATATGATGACTGGGGCCGCGTGACCGTCGTAACCGCCCCCGATTCCACGACGGTGCAGATGTCCTACGGGATCTCGACGTCGGGGATCGTCGGAATCACGAAAACCGTCACCGATCAGGCTGGCAGGAAGCGAAAAGGCATCTCGAACGCGCTCGGGCAAATGGTCCGCGTCATTGAAGACCCTGACGGTCAGAACCTTTCAACCGACTACGTCTTCGACACTCTCGGCAATCTGCGCAAAACGACTCAGGGCGACCAGACGAGATATTTCATGCATGATTCGCTCGGACGCCTCCTATACGCGAAACAGGTAGAACAGGAGGCGAACACCGCTTTCTCGGGTTCGGGATACACGGACCCGGTCACGAGCAACAATCAGTGGTCGGTGAAGTACGTTTATGACGACGCCGGCAACATCACATCGACGACCGACGCCCGGAACAAGTCGATCACCGCGACCTACGACAATCTGAACCGGCTTGTCGTCCGCAACTACTCGGACACTTCGATGCCCGATGTTTCGTTCTACTATGACGGCAAGGGCCTCGGTTCGGTTCCCGCCAACTCGAAAGGCAAGCTGACGAAAGTCACGAGCAGCGTTTCCGAAACGCGCTACACCGGGTTCGACAATATGGGCCGGCTCACGTCGCATCAGCAGATCACGGACGGCGAGACCTATTCGACGGCCTACACCTACAGTCTTTCGGGTGCGCTGATCGAGGAAACCTATCCGTCGGGTCGCGTCATCAAACATACCGTCAACGGGGACGGCGAACTGTCGATGGTGCAAAGCAAGAAAAACTCGAACTTCGGCTATTACGCCTACGCTTTCGGGATGGAGTATGACAAGAACGGCGCCTTGACCAAACTCCGTCTCGGAAACGGCCGGTGGGAGACATATTCCTACAACAACCGCCAGCAGGTCACCGAGATCGGGCTCGGAACGACCGATTCTCTGAAGGACGTTCTCAAACTCGAATTCGGATACGGCGTCTGGGAAAGCGGGACGCTCAACACGAACAAGAACAACGGTTCGATGGCGCAGCAGAAGATCACGGTCCCGACCGTCGGCGGCACGTCGGGATTCACCGCCGACCAGCGATATCTCTACGACGGTCTGAACCGCCTTGAATCGGCGACCGAGACGATCTCGGGCACCGAGACCTGGAAGCAGAAGTTCGCTTACGATCGTTACGGCAATCGGAGCATCGACGCCGCGAACACCACGGCGCCGGCAAACTGCACGTCGGCGATCTGCAATCCGGCGTTTTCGACCTCGACCAACCGCATCTCGTCGAGCGGCTACACATATGACGCCGACGGAAATCTGACGCAGAACGCGGCCGGCGAGAGATTCGGTTACGATCAGGAGAACCGCCAGATGGAGTTCTTCGTGAACGGCAACAATGGCCCGACGCCCGACGCGACTTATTCTTACGACGGCGAGGGACGCCGCGTGAAGAAAATTTCATCGACCGAGACGACAGTTTTCGTTTATGATGGAGCAGGAAGGCTTGTCGCCGAGTACTCGGCGGCGCTGGCCCAGACGCAGCAGGTAAGTTATTTGACAACCGATCATCTCGGCAGCCCGCGCCTTATCACGAATGAGGTGGGAGCGGTCACGAAGCGTCAGGACTTCGGCGCGTTCGGGGACGAGACGCTCACCGCCGCAAGGGCAAGCGCACTCGGCTACACGACGACGGACGAGCTCCGGCAGGATTACACCGGATATCAGAAGGACAACGAATCGGGCCTCGAATACGCTCAGGCGAGATACTACAACACCGCCCACGGCCGGTTCACGTCGGTCGATCCCCTGACCGCCAGCGCGACCGTCCGCGATCCGCAATCGTTCAACAGGTACTCTTACGTCCTCAATTCGCCGTACAAGTTCACCGACCCGCTCGGATTGGCTGCGCAGACCTCGGGAAGTTTTTGTGCACAGTGGTGTCAGAACAGCGGGCCGCAGATGGATGGTTCCTCGATTCGGGGACGGGACGCGACGTTTGATTGGACAAATATCGAAAAGAATGAAGATTCGGCCGGGCCGTGCAAGAAATCTGACTGTTCGAACACCTCCGCTCATAGGGTTGAAAGAAGAGCAACGGGATCTTCTGCACCGGCTGTTGCCGGACCGGTTCGTGCTAGTGCCCAGACTGGCCCGAAAGCCAAGGGAACACCCGGAAACGTTCGATTCGTTCCTACATATGTTTTTGAAGTTATGAACGGCCAATATTTTGGGTTTCGACCGGGATTCTATCTTACAAGCGGCGATCAGATTTTGACCTACGAAGATCTACCTGATTTATCCTGGACTTCGGGCGGCGTAATCTCCGGAATTGCGGTTGATGGAATTAATCTATTGTCGCAGACAGCGTACACCTTTACAGAAGCGGAGCAAGACTTCGCTTCGAGTAGCGGCACGACAGTACCGGTCGAGATTGGCGAAGAGTATGTTTTTAGTAAACGTAGCGATGTCATCGTATTCAATGGTAGTCTTGTCAATCCGGCGAATCGCACCATTGTAAGCACTGTCCTCAAGATCAATGGACTGCCCTCACCGACACTTACTTTGATTGTTGTTGATGATTTGTTCCCACAAATCAAGTCATTGCCCGTACCAGATTTCAAGGTTCGGCCAAGTTTCAAGCCCAACCTGTTTCCAAAGTCGAACTAACGGAGAAACGCAGAAATGAAAAGAGTGAATCATATAGTCATCTTCTCCTTGATGATTTTACTTTCGGTTAAATTGCTGTCCGCACAACAGCTCCGCGAAATTGCGAGTTTCGAATTAGATCCGGTCCAACTTCTAAAGACGCGGAGCGACGCGGATATCAAAAACGCTCGTGTGACGATAGCGGCCGGCAAGCGTCCGATCGGCGCGATATTGCACGGTATCGTATATCAAACCGGGGTTCAGTTTGGACTCGAGTTCGATAATGCCGATTCGGGGCGGAATCACATTTTCAAGCCATACCTCTATGTGATTGATGGGTCAAAACCTGGTCAGATCTTGGTTTCCGAGCGCTCGCCAGATGATTACTCGTTTGCAAAAAGTCTCGAGTTTTCAGCGCAGAACGTAAGACTAGAAGATTTCCTTGAAGATCTTGTCCCGAAGCTTGGGGACTCTAGCTGGGAGATCAATGACGGTGTGGTGAACATTCGTCCAAAGCGTCGTCGGGATCCGGCGGTTGAGAAATTCCTAAATACAAAGATTTCCAAATTTTGGTTTCCCGCGGGTCAGCGGACGGGAAAGTTTTTCGATACCGTCAGGGATTTGCCGGAGTTCGTGGAGCGTCGGATAAAAATTGAGACACTCGGTCTTCCGACGACGGGCAACGGGCAAAACTTCACACTCTCCGAAGCGATTTCGCTAACAGACGTTACGGTTCGAGAACTTCTGAACCGACTTGCAAAGCTTAATCAATGCGGCTGGTTTGTCGCGCCGTCTGACACGACCGAACGTTCCAAAGATGGCGAATTGATTGTCCATTTGGGAATATGAGGCCATACAGAGTGTTTTTTCGTAACTGCATTGACCGTTGCGCCTTATCACGAACGAGGTCGGAGCGGTCACGAAGCGTCAGGACTTTGGATTTCGACAAGTGTCACGGGAATTCAGATTCCTCGCGAAACATCAATTCGGACTCTTCAGCGAATATCGATCGATGACCCAAACGGCTCGGGTCGAGTCGATGTGCGACTCAACTTGATCGAGATAACTCGAAATGGCGTCAATGTCTTGGACATAACTGAAACAGGTACAAAAGTATCCCGTCGATAGGAGAACGGAATTCGAGGACTTGGAGGTAGTATTATGAATTTCCGATTTGGGTTAGTGCTTTTCTGCTTGCTATCGGGATCCGCTATTCTTTGCAGATCTCAATCAGTTTCATCAGTTGATAATGCGATACTGAATCGAGTTGTTTCTGTGAAGCAATTCGATATCGATTCCGTGCGGTTCCTTCGAGAATTTGGTCGGCGTGAAAAAATAAAGATCGGTTGCTGTTGTTCGCTTTCAGATAATCATCGGATGACGATCGAAATCAACGGTGGGACTATTCGAGACGTGCTGGACAATTACGTTGCGCAGAATCCCGGCAACAATTGGAGCATTTCTAACGGCGTAATCACAATCGCGCCGACCGAGCGTCCCAAGCTGCTTGATTTGAAAATCGAGAAGGTCGAATTTAAGGATCTATTGTTCGAGGATGCCGGATTTGCCGCGCTTGAGCTTCCAGAAGTGGCTGATTATCTTCGCGAAAACGGACTTCGGTCCGCAAAGATCGCAATTACCGTAGGAAGCGTTGACGCTGAATCGACCGTATGTTTGAAACTTGCGAACACTACCTTCGGGACGTTCTTGGATGAAGTGCTTCGTAGATCGAATGCCCAATTTTGGATTTTCGATTTCGCGAGGAAGGATAATCCAATTGTCCGCGTGCTATTTCAATAGGAGAACTTGATTGCGCGCTCTAGAATTGACGGCGTCTGGTAGCTTCGGTTCGATGGGATTGCACTCGTTCGCGATCGGCCTCGGGATGATTGGAATTGTTTAGGTAGAGCCGCAGCCCACGAAATTGGTCACTTCTTATTGCAGCAAACCTACGATAGTGGGTCTATTCGCGGGGTAATGCACGATTTATTTCAGGGCCAGGAGTGGTTCAGCAACGACACAAGGAATCTGTGGAAATTCAGCTCGAATCAAGTTTCAACAATGAAAGTAGCGATAAATCCTCACAGCTACAATCCTGACCCAAATACTCTATGTGTTCCTGAATTTTGACTTATATATGGAGAATAACATGAAATACTACCTTCGATGTTTCTGCTCGGTATTTCTGATTTGTCAATTTCAGTCGTGTTTGTGCCTTGCTCAAATTGCCGAACGCAAGGTCAATGACTGTCAGGAACAACGAATTGCGAGACTGATCAAGACTCTCGAACCGACGAACTTTTTGCGGGTTGCGTTGGAATCGGGCGCAAGAGGGACTTTCGAACGCGCTGAATGGATGGACAAGATGGACGGGCTTTCGGTCCGCCAAGCGTCGTTTACGATGTCATTTTCCGGCGTCGCGTCAAGAACAAAGATCAATTTGACGTCGGTTAATTACTACTACGGCTATTTTGACGACTCAACCAACGTAAGTAAATCAACCCTGGAAAAGATCACAATGTCGGGGCTAGGCAAGCAGCTTTTGACCTTGGCCGAGGAAATCGCGGATCAGCAAGCAGTCAGAGTAGTTGCGAAGTTTCAGTTGGATAACCCTCAATTCGCGCGAAAAGACCAGGAATTTTGCGGAAAGGTCTTTATCAACTTTTTGGATGACGAGTCGCTCCCGAAACTCGAACCCGTGTCGATAATCGAAACCGAATGCAAATGAAAAGACTTTTTGGAATGTGTCTACTAATCGCATCGTTTGCATTCGTGAGCTCTGGTCAGTCAGATGTTGCATTTGAAGCACCGGAAGAATGCTATTCACTGCTATTGATCTCGAACCCTTCAAGTCCGGTCCAACTAACGAACGGAAAGTCGCTGATTCCTCAGGGTGGCGGAATATCATCCATTTACACTTTGAAGAACGCCTCTGAGCGCAGTTTGGTCCAGGTAGTTATTATGGACTTTGAATGGTTTGGTGACAACGAAACAACTTCTCCGATAACAGTCAGACCGGGTAAGGAGATTAATCCAGGCGAAGCAATCCCCAGCGACGATCTGACCGCAGTCAAGATCCGACCCTTCAGCGAAATGCCTGACGGCGACTCCAAGACCAACTTGTGCCGTTATCCAAATTTCAAAGTATTTATGGTAATAAAGGTGGTTTTCGCTGACGGTGAGATTTGGAGCGATCAAAACAATTATGAAAAGCTTCGCATCTGGCATGGCACACCAACTAGGAGTCGTTCGCCGGAGAGTATCATCGACAACAAATCGAAGGTTGCGGCAAAGATGTCGAAATTGATGAAACAAAGGAAATGAGTCCAGTCGCAATTCTGTTGCGACGGTGAGGGACGCCGCCTGAGGAAGATTTCATCGACTGAGACTGTCGTTTTCGTGACATCGACGGCTACCGGTATTCAGTTTCAAAACAATTAGTATTCTCACTTTTTTATCATGCTCATCGGAGTCCAATTCCGATGAGCATTTTTCTTAGAGATTCAGAAACGATCAAGTTCAAGTTTCTTTCAGATTCCGTCCTGAAGGCTTTCGAGCAAAACGGACGGAAGTACTGCCGGTTGACCGCGTCTTCGAATGCCGAAGATCTTGTCGGCGACGTTATGTCGCAGAAGGCACTTGAGCAGATGAAGTCGGCGGCCGTCGGGACGGTGATGTTCATGAACCACTCGACGAACGTTCCCGAGGACGTCTTCGGAACGGTTGCCGAAGCGACGGTCGAGAAGAAAACAGCGGATCTCGTCGGCGGAGGTTCGGGCGAGGTTTATTGTCTTGAATACCTCGTCGAGGTTCAGACCGACAATGAGCGCGCGGTGAAGACCTGGCAGATGATCGGGTCCGGCACCGACATTTTGGATTTTCGATTTCGGATTTTGGATTGGCCGAACGCAGCGAATCGGGTGTAATCATCTTTCAAAAGTAAACGCGTAGCTCTAACGAAATCCAATCCAAAATCAGAAATCCGAAATTGATCGACCTGGCAGATGATCGGATCCGCCACCAACGGATTTTGGATTTTGGATTGGCCGAACGCAGCGGTTCGAGTGTGATCAAGTTTCACGCGTTAACGCGTAACTTCAATACTGGATGCGTAAATCGAACGCAATCCAAAATCCGAAATCCAAAATCCAAAATCGGACGGCGGTCGCCGCGACGCATAACGCCGCACCTGATGATCCGGCGCGGATCGGTCTGCGCGACGCCGGCGAGCGGATCATTGAGCTCGCCAAATCGATCGGAATCGTGCCGCTCCCGGAATCCGACGGACAAGAACGGGCAATCGCGATGTCGGAACCGGGAACGATTGTGACCGGCAAATCTCAACTTCGGCGGGTTGCGGCGGAGCCGCGGATTTTCAGGACGGACGCTCGCGGAAATGCGCAGGTGGCTGTTTCTGAACCTTGTCCAATCGAGGTCCAAATGAATTGCCGCTCGTTTTAACGAACGGTGAGGAAAGCCACCTACATTCTGGCTTTAGCCAAATCCTGGGCTAAAGCCCTCTGATTATTGGATTTGCGCTGTCCGTCAGCTGAAGCAGACGGCAATTGATTGAAGGACGAAGCTACGGGAATCGACGTCGGGGAAACGATCACGACGGATTGAGACAGCCTCCGGAGCTTTCCACATATGAGACACCGGAGACGCAGGACGCGGTTCGTCGGTTGAATGAGGCGCGACGAGGTTCACGCGTAAACGCGTTACTCTGACTGCGGGGGCAAGCCCGCCTTCCTGACCTGCAAATGTGACTCGATCTTGCGCGATTGCGAGAAGATGACCACTCAACGATGTTGTCAATTGGAAAGTCCGGAAGGCGGGCTTGCCCCCGCCGGCGCGAAATCCGAACCGGACTCAGGCAACTGATTGAGACGGCCGATCCCAATCGCAAATAGCAGATCGCAAATGACTATCTTTTGATCTCTTCCGGGTTGACCCTGAAGAATAGCTGGTCGGCGCGGAGTTCGAGGTCGCCGGTGATTTCGACGGGTTCGGCGACGTAGTCAAGGATTGCCGGGCCGATTTGTTCGCCGTTGGCGGCCGTCAGCCAGATTTCGGCGACATTTCCGTCAGCATCGGTAACGTAAAATAACGGCGGGACACCGCCACGGATGCAGGCGACGGCGCAGTCGCGATGCGGTTTCGACCGTCCCGGATTCATCACTCCGAGATAACATTTCGAATCGACGATCTCGCCGCGCAGGCTGTATCTTCCCAATTTTTCAACCGTTTCGTTGTTGTCGCTGCCACCGCCGACCGCGTTCACCGAACCCGATTCGACCTCAATCATTTCAAAGCCGTCACGGCTGATCAGCGTTCCGCGAAGCGTCACCGCCCGGCCGTCGAAGTCGGCGGCGTCAAAGCCGTGCTTGCCCTCGGCGACGAGCGCATAGCGGCGCGACATCGGAACCGATCCCGGCCCGGTCGCGGGTTCGGCGATCAAAAACGGCACCGCGCCGGTACGGATCGTCCCGCGAAACTCCCGGACGTTTCCGAAGTCAAAAAACGACCGATCGAAACGCCTCTGAAAACCGACACCGAGCATTGACGCGAGAATCGAAAAGGCGATCGCGACGGCGACCGCCGCGCCGACCGCCCGAAACGCCGATGGCGGCATTTTCGGAAGATAGCCGATGAAGAAATCGTCTGTTTTCATATCTTTGCGGGCTCCACGTAGGTTCCCGGCGGATGCGGATCGCGCCGCACCTGAACCCGTCCGGAAACGACCCGAACATCAAAAGTTTCGACCTTTTCCGTGAACGGCGGCGGCGACGCGCCGGTCTCGGGCAAGTACTGAAATCCGTGCCACGGGCATGTGACGCAACCATCGATGATCTTGCCCTCGCCGAGCGGCCCGCCCTGATGCCGGCAAAAGTTCGATATCGCCGAGATCTTGCCGTCGTATCGGAAGATCGCGACGCGCTCGCCGCCGATTGACCGGATGCGGGCCCGGTTTTCTGGAATCTCATCGACGTCGCAGGCGTCGACCCACTCGTCGTCGTCGCTCTCTGAATCGATCACACGTTCACGCAATCCCGCCGCGACATGCGCCGCAACCACCGCCAGCACTCCGAAACCAAGGAGAGCGACGAAAACGGGCGACCGCTCAGACTGCAAAACTCCGAGCGCGACATGCGCGACAAGCAGCGCGTAGGCCGCGTACACGAGCATGTGAAGCGCTTTCCACGTCGCCGGCGACAGGTTCCGCAGCCAGAAATCGTGGCTCGTTACGGCCATCAGGAAGAGGATCAAAAGTCCCGCCAGTCCCAGCTGCTGAAACGGAAAATCAGGGACGCTGAGAAATCTGGTATTGTTCGTCAGAAGGCTGACAAGCGGGTTGACGACCCCGAGCGCGTGAAACTGGATGATCGAAAAGGTGCCGTGTACGGCCGCGATCAGAAATGTCGATACGCCGAGATGCCGCCGGTTGTAGAGCAGCGGCAGCAGGACCGGGAAAAACCGGCAAAGCGGACCAATGAGCAGAACGATATGCAGAAGAAGGATCGCGCATGTGCCGAAACCGCGGATGATCAAGGTTTCGATCGTGACATTCGGATCCGCGATCGACCCGAAGCCGATAAACAAAGCCAGGTACGCCGCGATTCCTGCCCAGAGGATCGCGTCGTACAGCTTTTTCTGCCGATTCCAGCTAATTGCGACGTATTTTTCGCTCATTTCGTCTCAAGCGTCGCGGTCCGTTTCGGGACCGATTTGTTTTTCGGTTCGTCATGCCGCAAAAAGATCGCCGCCGCCAGCAATACCGGCAGCGCGACGGCCAGAAACAGCCAAACGGCCCGATGAAGCTTACGTTGTTTTGCGATCATCTTTACTATTACGGATCAACCCCGCCGCAATCACGATCCACATCGCCGCCGCGCCGAAAAAGATCAAAAAACGAAAGAAAACACCCGTTCCGCGGGCCGCGGGATCGAAATCGCCGATCCTGAACGTGACGAACCAGAGCGCAAAAAGCGCCCCGATGCCGGCGTAGGCGGCCAAGACGAAGGTGATTATTTCAGCTGCGATCATGATCTATTCGTTTCCGCTTCCGTAAGCCGCCGGAGGATAGCCGTCGCCCGTGCCCGAAACCGATTGGTCAAAAAAACGGCCATCGCCGCACGGCGTTTCGATCAACAGAAACCTGGCTGTCGTTCCGAGAACGTTTCGGTATTCATAATCCGAACCGCGCGGTATCATCAGCGTTTCGCTTCTTCCGACGACGCCCGGTTTGCCGCTAAGCAAGAACTCGAAGACGCCGTCGATGACATAAACGATCTGGTCAGACGTTCTGCCGCGACCGATCGAAGATACCGCCGACGGCGCAACGGTATACTCGATCATCGACAGCCTGCCAAACGTCAGAGATCCCGGAACCTTGCAGACGACCGACGTTTCAGCTTCGCCGACGTTTTTGCGGGAGTTGTCCATATCACAAACGTAATTCCGCGTTCCGTCCGTTTTATTCCCCAGCCTGAAGCAGAAGTTTTGCGACAAGCCCCGTCCAGCCGGTTTGATGGCTGGCTCCGACGCCCGCGCCGGTGTCGCCGTTAAAGTACTCATAAAAAAGAACATGATCACTGAATGCCGGATCACTCTGGAGACGCCCGACGTCGCCGTAGACCGGCCGACGCCCGTCGGAATCGGCAAGAAAGATCCGCGAAAGCCGCCGCGAGAGCTCCTGCGATACCTCCCAAAGATTGAGCATTTGTCCGGATCCGGTCGGAAATTCGACCTTAAGATCATCGCCGTAGAAATGGTGAAACTTCTGGAGCGACTCGATCAGCAGGAAATTGACCGGCATCCAGATCGGCCCGCGCCAGTTCGAATTGCCCCCGAAGAGTCCCGACGAGGACTCCGCCGGTTCATAGTCGACGCGGTGCACGTCACCGTTCACATTAATCGCATAAGGCTGATCGCGATGCAGTTTGGAAAGCGCCCGAATGCCGTGCGGCGATAGAAACTCGGACTCGTCGAGCATTACGTTCAGCACGCGTTCGAGGCGTTCCCGAAAGGCGATCGAAAGCAGTGCGCGCTCCGGTTTGCGTT
The DNA here is from genome assembly GCA_044229875.1 of Pyrinomonadaceae bacterium. Lineage (GTDB taxonomy): Bacteria > Acidobacteriota > Blastocatellia > Pyrinomonadales > Pyrinomonadaceae > JAFDVJ01. The sequence continues at coordinate 15,266 of JBGASE010000079.1, forward strand.
CGATGTTCGCCGTCAGTTTCGGGCGATTTCCGATAAACCATTCGAATCGCCGTTTGAAATCGGGCAACTTGTCGAGCGTTGCGGAATCGATCGTGGCGACCGCAAAAAGCGGAATCAGACCGACCATCGAGCGGACCTTGAGCGGCGTGTTTCCCGAATCGTGAAAATGAAGCACGTCATAATAGAACCCGTCTTCCTCGTTCCAGATCGAGATGCCGTCGCCACCGACGCGGTTCATTGCATCGG
>JBGASE010000080.1:0-14727 GCA_044229875.1 Pyrinomonadaceae bacterium
TATTATTGGCGCTGTCACGTGGATTGATAACGAATCGCGATTCAGGTACCACTTTCTGAATTCGTTTTCAAACCAAGCGGATCGGGCGAAAATCAGCCGTCATACAATAAATCCTGGTTTTGGCGAGGAGGGCATACTTCAATCCGATTCGTCGCTCTTGTGGGAGAGCCAAGTTGTGACCTTTTCAGTTCAGGCCGATCACCCGAGGCTCTGAAGGTAGTTCTCCGCTGTTTCAATATGCGCAGATCTCTTCCCGACAGACATCTTGTCGAACGACCTGACCAACATTCCGAGTCTCGGGTTCTTGAGAAAAAAATCCCGATGCACGTCCATAAAACGCCAAAAAAGTCCGTCCCAAATCCGCGACCAATCGCCTTTTCGAAAATCGCCCATCTTCAGCAAATAGTTGCTTCCGCTGATATACGGTTTGGTCGACATTAATCCGCCATCCGCGAATTGGCTCATCCCGTATACATTCGTGACCATCACCCAATCGTAGGCGTCAATGAATAGTTCCATAAACCAGCGATAAACTTCGTCGGGGTCGAATTCGCAAAGCAACATAAAATTCCCGATCACCATGAGGCGTTCGATATGATGGCAGTAGCCTGTGCGGAGTACCTTTTTTATCGTCAAGTCAAGCGGCTCGATTCCGGTTGATCCGTTCCAGAAACTCTCCGGGATCTTGCGTTTGAATCTCCAGAAATTCGTCGTCCTCTCACGTGAACCCGCAACCTCGTAGACGCCGCGGATAAATTCACGCCATCCGATGATCTGTCGAACAAAACCCTCGACCGAGTTGAGGCGAACATCATTTTCGGACGCAAATTTCAGTGTCGTATCGATAACTTCCTGCGGCGTGAGCAAGCCGACGTTCATCATCGGTGTCAGCAAACTGTGATGCAGGATGTTTTCATTGGCGATCATCGCGTCCTCAAAATCACCGAATTCGAAAAATCGTTCATTGAGAAACTGCATAAGCCAATCCCGGCTTTCACTATAAGTTGTAGGATATGCAAATCCATCATCTAGACTGCCGTAATTATTGTTGAAATTAGCTTTGACGTATGCTGCGGCTTCCGCCGTGTACTTGTTTTCGGGTGGAAATTCGCTCTTTGGGGGCACTCTGTTTTTCGGATATTTCAAACGATTCTCGGAGTCGAAACTCCACTTTTGACCGACCGGCTTCAGATCCGCGCCGAGCAGGATTTTCCGATGCCTGCGTTGCTTTACATAGAAATCTGTGTGGAAATAGTGCGTTTTGTTATCGAAGTAATCCTGCAGTTCGGATCTCGAATTCAGGAACATCGGTGTTTCATGCTCGACCAGTCCAACTTTACGGCCAAACATTCTAACCCGTTTCTCGAGCCAGTTATCAGTCAGGTTGCAGAAGTGAATTTCCGTTACACCGCTTTCAATCAAATGCGGAATCAGTTTTCTCACATCCGAAAGTTCGCTCGCCGCTTCAACGTACACGACTCTGAAGCCGCGTTCCTGCAGACTTTGCTCATAGAATTTCATTGTCGCCCGATGATATTTGAGCTTTTGGCGATGGAAATTGTACTGGAAAAAAAAGAGAAATTCCTCGACCAGATAAACCTCCGCATCCGGGAATAACGCCGGATTCTGCTCGAAAAGCTGGTGTGGAAATACTACCGAAGCTCTTTTTTCTTGTTTTTGCCTCCTCGGCATTTTTTGCTGCAGAATTGCACCTCTTCCCAAACTTTTTCCCATTTCTTTCGCCACAAAAACGGCCTTTCACAAATCTTGCAGAGTTTGGCAGGCAAATGCTCTTTCTTAATATTCTTCATCAGCATGATCCCCGAATTTCGTCGGATCTTGATTTACAGGGGCCGGGTCCGAATCAAGGTTATTCCGACTTCGGATCAACGGTGGCGAGGAGTTTGCGTTGCTTTGATTCGCGTTCAAACTCCTCGGCACGTTCGGCCAGTTTTCGTGCCATTTGTTCAAAGATAAAGAAATGGGCCGGGTATGACGCATACCAGTAAAGAAAGCCGAGCAGTCCTTTTGGAGCAAACATTGCGGTTTGAACAAATTGCGTTTTGCCGTTCAGGGGCACTGCCTCGAACTTGAGCCAGGCTTTGCCCGGAACTTTCATTTCCGCCCGCAACAAAAGCATCCGGTTTTCCTGGATGTCTTCAACTCGCCAAAAATCCAATTCTTCACCGATCAACAGCTCGGTCGGATGACGTCGGCCGCGCGAAAGACCCGGTCCGCCGATTATCTTGTCCATCAGGCCGCGAATTTCCCACGCCCAACTCCAAACAAGCCAGCCATTTTCACCGCCGACACTAGTAAAGCTTCGAAACACAGACTCTGCCGAGGCTTCCGTCAGGACCTGCCGGATCTCTTTGATGACGCCCTCATTATCGGTCAGGCGATACGTTTCTTCATCGGTATGTGAAACGCTCCAGCGTGTTTCGACCGCTTTTTCATTAATCTTCGATAATGCCAATTCAACAGCGTCACGATAATTCATCGGATCAATTTCGGGAAAATGCTTCTTTGCCGTTGCCGTATTTGCCAGGATCGGATTGATAATTCCTTTGACCAGCGGAACCGCGAGTGAGTTCGGAATCGGCGTCACCAGTCCAACCCACATCCCGGACAAAAGCGGAGTCAGAACCGGCACGGGAAGAATGATGCGCTTCAGGCCGCGAACTTCGGCAAAAATTTCCATCATTCCGCGAAACGGCAAGACATCCGCACCGATATCAACTACTCCAAGCGGCACTTTTTCGAGAGCCGCAACCAAATACTGAATCACATTCCGAACGGAAATCGGCTGGACTTCGTTTTTTACCCATCGCGGTACGATCATAACCGGAATCCGTTCGGTCAAATACCGAACCATCTCAAACGAAGCCGAACCTGAACCAATGATCGGTCCTGCCCGAAACTCCGTCACATTCGGGTTTCTTCGCAGAATCTCGCCAACCTCGGCCCGGCTTTCAAGATGTGCGCCGGAATTTTCGCCCTTTGGCAAAAGTCCACCAAGATAGATCACTTTTCCCAAGTGCCTTGCCGCTTCGGCAAAATTGACGGCATAAAGCCGCTCCTTCTTTGCAAAATCACCACCCGAATACATCGCGTGGACAAGGAAATAGGCGGCTTCACAGTCTTGAAAAGCATGCTCAATCGACGCGAACGAAGACAGATCTCCTTGGAAAATCTCAACCTGCGAAAACCACTTTCTCCCGCGCAATCTCTTCGGTTCACGCACCAAAACACGAACGCGGTATCCTTTTTCAAGAAGTACCGGAATCAACCGTCCGCCGATGTAGCCGGTGGCGCCCGTAACGAGGACTTTCATTGAGTACAAGCTTTTCTCGCTTTTGTAACGAAGTCAAGTTCTGTGGCCGCCGGATACCGTGCGCGACATTACGACGTACCCGTTTCGTTGCGCATTTTGTTTGGACATCCGGTTTGATTGAAATCGGTGATTGAACTAACTTAGAAAGCGCATCAGTTTCAATCCGCATATGAAAAGAGCCCTACTGTTCGCAACGCTTGCTTTGACGTTGTCGTTTGCGTGCCCCGCACAGGTTACGGACCTCCCGGCGATCGTTCCGAGTCCGAAATCGATCGTCAAACGTGCCGGTGATTTCAAGCTCAATTACAAGACGAAGATCGTCACGCTCGATCGCGAAGCGCAGGAAATGGCGTCGTTCCTGAACGATTTTCTGCTCAAGAAACACGGCTATAAGCTGGAGTTTGTCGGTTCGCCGAAGAGGATTCCCGCCAATGCGATCATCTTTGAACGTCTCGCGGCCACCGGAAACATACCGTCGGCGGAAGATTACGCGATGTCCGTTACGCCGAAGGAGATCCGAATCAGGGCGCGTGGCAATGCCGGAATGTTTTATGCGCTGCAGACGTTGATCCAGATGCTTCCGGTGAGGATCGAAAAGGGAAACGCGACGGTTCCGGGCGTCGAGATCCTCGACCAGCCGCGCTTCAGCTACCGCGGAATGCATCTCGATGTCGGGCGGCATTTCATGCCCGTTTCGTTCGTCAAGAAGTACATCGATCTGATGTCGCAATACAAGTTCAATCAGTTTCACTGGCATCTGACCGAGGATCAGGGCTGGCGGATCGAGATCAAGAAGTATCCGCGCCTCACGGAAATCGGATCGCGGCGCCCGGAAACACATGTCGGTCGATTTTCGCCCGTTTTCAAGGGCGATGGTGTTCCGGTTGAGGGTTTTTACACGCAGGAAGAGATTCGTGACGTCGTCGCGTTCGCAAAGGCCCGCAAAATCAATGTGATTCCGGAAATCGAGCTCCCGGGACACAGTTCCGCCGCGCTTGCCGCATATCCGCAGTTCGGCTGCAAGCAAAATTACGACTACAAGGTTCAGATGACGTGGGGCATTTTCAAGGAAGTCTATTGCCCGACCGACGCAACGTTCAAGTTCCTCGAAGACGTGCTCGAAGAAACGATCGCGCTTTTTCCGGATTCGCCCTATATCCATATCGGCGGAGATGAGGTTCTCAAGGATCATTGGAAGGAGTCGGCGTTTGTCCAGGATTTGATGAAACGCGAAAACCTCAAAGACGAGCATGAAGTCCAGAGCTATTTCGTTCGGCGGATCGAGAAATTCATCAATTCGAAGGGAAAGATCATGATCGGCTGGGACGAGATCCTCGAGGGCGGACTCGCGCCGAACGCCGTGGTCATGAGCTGGCGCGGCGAAAAAGGCGGAATCGAAGCGGCAAAAGCGCGTCACGACGTGATCATGACGCCGACGGGATTTCTTTACTTCGATTACGGCCAGGGCGATCCGAAGTATGAACCGATCAATATCGGCGGTTATCTCCCGCTCGAGACGGTTTATTCGTACAATCCGATTCCGAAGGAACTCAACGCCGACGAGGCGAAACATATTCTCGGAGCGCAGGGCAACGTCTGGACAGAGTACATCAAGACTCCTGAAAAGGTTGAATACATGGCGTTTCCGCGAATGCTGGCACTTTCTGAAGTGGTCTGGTCGCCGATCGAGAACAAGAACTTCGACGATTTCAATCGCCGTCTGCCGAATCAATTCGCACGGCTCGACGCGGCGAATGTCAATTACCGGATTCCCGAACCCGCCGGATTGCGGAACATTCTGCTCGCCGATACCGACACGGCATTGATCGAACTTTCGCCGTCGGTCCCGAATTCGACAATCCTTTACACGCTCGACGGCAGTGATCCGAACGAATCGTCGGCTGAATACAAGGGTGCATTCAAGGTGACTTTGGCCGCAAATGATCGCAGGGAACTTAAGACGATCGTCATGACGGCAGCCGGACGCAAAAGTTCGATCTATGCGGCGACACTTATGCGCCGCGAATATATCAACTCCGTCGCCCCGCCCGAAAAGCGTGAAGGTGTCAATTTCCGTTTTTACAAACAATCGTTTCAAAGCGTTGCCGGGTTCGAATCAGCGACCGCCGACGAATCGGGCACCACAAAGTCGATACAACTTCCCCAATTCGCGAAGGTGATCGATCCGAAATCGCCGTTCGGCGTTGTTTTCGACGGTTTCATCAATGTTCCGGCCGACGGAATCTACGAGTTTCAGCTTGAGTCGGACGACGGTGCCGTGCTCTGGATCGGCGGCGAGAAAACGGTCGATAACGACGGTCTTCATTCGATCAAAGCGCTTAATGGGCTGGTTCCGCTTCGCAAGGGATATCATCCGTTCAAACTCGCTTATTTTCAGGGCGGAGGCGACGTCGCGCTGAACGTGCGCTGGGGTGTGAAGGGCACCGGGCTGCGTCGGATCTTCGGCAACGAATTGGTGCATTGATGAAAATTCTCGGACTCGTAACAATTCTCATTCTGACCGTCGCGTCCGTCGCCCAAACGCGGGCTCCGCGAACGGCCCTTCCGGCTCCGAACCGGGCTCAGCTTGCGTGGCAGAAACTCGAATATTACGCGTTCATCCATTTTGGGATGAACACCTTCACCGACCACGAATGGGGTGAGGGCCGGGCGCCGGCGACAGATTTCGCGCCGACCGCTTTTGATGCCGATCAATGGGCGCGGGTCGTCCGTGACGCCGGAATGAAAGGCATCATCATCACCGCCAAGCACCATGACGGATTTTGCCTATGGCCTTCAAAGACGACCGAGTACTCCGTCAAGAATTCGAACTGGCGCGGCGGACAAGGGGACGTTCTTAAGGACCTGTCCGAAGCTTGCCGTAAATACGGACTGAAATTCGGCGTTTACATTTCGCCGTGGGACCGCAATCACCCGCTTTACGGGACACCGAAATACAATGCGGTTTACAAGCAACAGTGGCGCGAATTGCTGACCAACTATGGTGAGGTCTTCGAAGCGTGGCTCGACGGCGCGAACGACGGAACGAAACGCATGGTTTACGACTTTTCCGGATTCTTCGGCACGATCCGGGCCGTCCAGCCCGATGCGCTGATCTTCAGCGACGCCGGTCCGGACATCCGTTGGGTCGGCAACGAGCGCGGCGTCGCCGGCGAAACGAACTGGTCGACGCGCGACAACGAAGGCACCTTTCCTGGATTCGCCGACGAAGCCGCACTCAACGTCGGCGACGAAAACGGCGACTCGTGGATTCCGGCCGAATGCGATGTTTCGATCCGTCCGGGCTGGTTCTATCATGCCGATCAGGACGATAAAGTGAAGTCGGTCGACCAACTGATGGAGATCTGGTACTCATCGGTCGGCCGCAACTGCAACCTGCTGCTCAACATTGGCGTCGACCGCCGCGGGCTGGTCAATGAGAAAGACGCGGCGCGATTGATGGAATTCCGGCGGGCTCGTGAAAAGGCCTTTGCCTCGAACCTCGCCGCCGGACGTATCGATTCCTCAAGCTCACGCGGGCGAATGTACGCCGCCGCGATGGCGATCGACGGGAAATACGGAACTTCGTGGATGCCGCGCGATGCCGATGACCGCCCCGAACTGACAGTCGATCTCGGCCGCGAAACGGAAGTTGATACGGTTGTCCTGCAGGAGAACATCACGCTCGGCCAGCGGGTTCGGAAATTTACCGTCGCTGTCTGGAACGGGACGGATTTCGTTCCCGTCGCGCGGCAAACGACGATCGGTTACAAACGGATCGTCCGGTTCAGAAAAGAGCGGACGTCGAAAGTTAAAGTAGTTTTAGAGGACGCAAAAGCGGTTCCGGCGATCTCGACGCTGGAAATCTACAATACGGAGAATAAATGAGCAAAATTTCACGACGCGATCTTTTGAAATCCGGCGCGCTTGCCGGTATCACCGCCACGCTGGCTTCGGGTATCGAAATCTCGGCTGCCGACGACAAGAAGACAGCCGGAAAATCAATGATCGGCGTTCCGTTTGAAAAGCGCGAAAAGGTGCGTTTCGGAATAATCGGAAGCGGCGAGCGCGGCAAATCGATGATCCATGACTTTCTCGGAATCGAAAATCTCGAGATCAAGGCGATCTGCGACAACGTCCGTGCAAATGCCGAAGAGGGCCGGGCGATGATCGAGAAAGCCGGACGCCCGGCACCCGAACTCTACACCGACGGCGATTTCGCGTTTCGCAAACTTGTCGCCCGCGACGATATCGATTTCGTCTATGTCGCGACGCCGTGGGAATGGCACGCCCCGCAGGCGCTGGCGGCGATGGAAGCCGGAAAACACGTCGGCGTCGAGGTTCCGATGGCGACGACGATGGCCGACATCTGGAAACTCGTCGAAACTTCCGAGCGCACACGCCGGCATTGTCTGATGCTCGAAAACTGCTGCTTCAACTACAACGAACTGCTGGTCCTGAACATGGTCCGCGACGGCGTTTTCGGAAAGCTGACACATGCCGAAGCGGCGTACATCCATGACCTGCGCTGGATCGTCAATGAAGGCCGGAGCGAAGGACTCTGGCGGCGTGCCTGGCACACACGGGTCAACGGAAATCTCTACCCGACGCACGGACTCGGGCCGGTCGCGAATTATCTCGACATCAACCGCGGCGACAAATTCGACTATCTCGTCTCGGTATCGTCGCCGTCCCGCTCGCTCGACGAATACCGCGAGAAGACTGAGAAGAAGGACTCTCCGAAATGGCGCGAAAAGTACATCTGCGGCGACATGAACACATCGATCATCAAGACCGCAGCCGGTGTTTCGATCATGCTTCAGCACGATGTTTCGACGCCGCGGCCGTACACGCGCCACAACCATATTCAGGGAACGAAAGGAACGTTCACCGATTTTCCCGGACGACTTTACCTCGACGGTCAGGAGGGCGGTCATAAATGGACCAATCTCGACAAGCTCAAGGAGAAATACGAGCACTGGCTTTGGAAAAAGCTTGGCGAAAAGGCGCGCGGCGCCGGCCACGGCGGCATGGATTTCATCATGGCATGGCGAATCGTTCAATACTTCAACGAAGGTCTTGTTCCGGACAATGACGTTTACGACGGCGCGAGTTGGACGGCACCATTCCCGATGAGCGCCGAGTCGGTCGCCAAGGGATCGATGCCGGTCAAGTTCCCCGATTTTACGCGCGGCCGCTGGAATCAAAAGCGATCGACGTTGGTCTAGGCTCCGATGAATAATCCTATGAACAGACGTGAATTTCTGGCCGGTGTTTCCGCGACGGCGCTTGCGGCGTTTGCCGCGCGACCGTTGTTCGCCCAAAAATCCTCGCGGCTCAACGTCGTCGTTCTGAGTCACGAAGGCTTTCCGGCGATCGACACGCAGCCGATGTCACGCGAAACGATCGGTGCGGCGCTCAAGGGTCACAATGTCCGATTTGCAGGAATCGGTGAGATCAGCGCAGCACTTGCGGACGCTGTCGATGTATTTGTGAATCCGTACGGTTCGGCGTTCCCGCAATCGGCCTGGTCATCGGTCATCAAATACCTGATCGCCGGCGGGAATTTCGTCAACCTCGGCGGCCGGCCGTTTTCGGTTCCGGTCGGTGACGACCTTAAACCGCGGACGTCGCAGACGAACTACCACAAACGACTCAGCATTACGCAATATTTCGTGATCGACGGTTCGGCCCACGGCAGATTCGATTCACGAACCGCCCGGGTCGCGATCGATCTCAAGCCGAAACGCGTTTTTGAAAGCTACCTCAAACTCTCGAACGTCAACGATTTTCCGGCAGAAGCCGGCAGCGACGGACGGCGCGAGGCTGCGGTCACCCCGATGGTCTTCGGTTACGGAACGGACCGTTCCGACGAATTCCCGATCTCGTCCCCGGTTATCGTTATCGATCGCCTGCGGGGCGATTTCGCCGGCGGACGTTGGATCTTTGCGAATCACGACGGCGCGATCGATCCGGCCATGCTGACGGAAATGGTCGAAAGAGCCGCAATCGGCGGACATGAGATTGTCGCGCGAACCGCGTACGCGCGCGTCGATTCCGGCGAGGCGCCGCGGCTGAATCTCGAACTGATCGCGCCCCGCGGAACGCTATCTATCAAATCGGCGTCGGTTGCGGTCGCGAACGCTGCCGGGAAAACCGTTCATCAGGCGGAGTTCGTTTTGGCGGGCAAGAGCGTTCACATGATGACGCCGTTACCGCCGGGCTACTATGCAGGGCACGCCGAATGCGAACTTGAGACCGCGAAGGGTACATCGGTCCGGTCAAGACACCCGTTCGCGTTCTGGGTTACCGACGGCAAACCGATCACCAGCGGATCGCCGTTTACAATGGACCGTCATTTTCTCTATCGCGACGGGCTTCCGTTTCCGGTTGCGGGAACGACCTTCATGTCGCCGAGCGTCGCGCGCCGTTTTCTGCTTGAACCGACGGTCGCCGAATGGGAATTCGAGTTCGCGCGGATGAAATCGGCCGGCGTCAACATGGTCCGCACCGGCATTTGGACCGGCTGGTCACTTTACCTCAATGAAAAAGGCGAAGTTCGCGAGGACGTACTGCGCGCCTGGGAAGCGTTTCTGCTGACGGCGTCAAAGCACGATATTCCCGTGATCTTCACTTTCTACGCTTTCATGCCGGAGATGTACGGCGGCGTCAATGCGTATCTCGATCCGGTTTCGATCGGCGGCCAAAAGCGCTTTCTGTCGGCCTTCGCATCGCGCGTCAAATCGGCGAGATCGGTGATCTGGGATCTGATCAACGAGCCTTCGTTCGCAAATCCGAAAATGCTCTGGAGCTGTCGGCCGAACTATGACAAGTTCGAGGCCGCCGCCTGGCGTGACTGGCTGAAGACGCGATTTTCGGAATCGGACGAATCGAGGCTCGCCGCGATTCTGCGCGACCGCTGGCAACTGCGCGAAGATGAAGAACCGTTCTCGCTCCCGGCGCTCAAGGATTTTGAGAACATCAATATCCACGTTGATCGGCGGCCGATGCGCGTGATCGACTTTCGTCTTTTTGCGCAGGACATCTTCACGCGCTGGGCAACTACGATGCGCGAAACCTTGCGCGAGGCCGGAAGTGCGGAGCAGCTCGTCATGGTCGGTCAGGACGAGGGCGGAACGAACGACAGCCCGTCGACGCAGTTTCACGGAAGTTCGATGGATCTTACCGGGCTTCACAATTGGTGGGCGAACGACGATCTTTTGTGGGATTCGGTCGTGACCAAAAATATCGACAAGCCGAATCTTGTTCAGGAAACCGGTCTTATGTTCTATGAACGACAGGACGGATCGGCATGGCGCAGCGACAGGATCGCGGCCGACCTGCTTGAGCGCAAAATGGCGCTTTCGCTCGGCGCGAGCGGCGCCGGATTCATCCAGTGGATCTGGAACATCAATCCGTTCATGGACAACGAAAACGAAGCGGCGATCGGTTTCGCCCGGGTAGACGGATCGTTCAAGGAAGAATTCAGGCGATTCCGCGCGTTTGCGAAGTTCGAAAACGATAACCGCCGATTCTTCAAAGGAAAGATCGACGAAGATATCGTCCTCGTGCTTCCCCATTCGCAACAGTTCTCGGCGCGGAATCTGGCGGGCGAAGCTACGAAACGCGCGGTCCGCGCGCTCCATTACGATCTCAAGCATTCATGCCGCGCCGTCAGCGAATACGGGCTCGACGCGCTTCTCGCGGAAAATCGCGCGCCGCTTTTCCTGATCATGCCGGCACCGAGGACGGTATCCGACAAAGCCTGGTCGGACTTGTTGAAGCTCGTCGAAAAGGGTTCGACGCTGATCGTGACCGGCTATTTTGAGGCGGACGAACACTTCCGGCCGGCCGAACGCGTTGGAAAGCTCTTTCGGATTCCGGGGTCTCGTCCGGTGAACCGTCGCGAGGCCGGAGCCGTCTTCAGCGGCGAAAAGCTCCAGCGGGTCGAGCGCGCCGACACCGTTGATCAGGTCCGCGAATACGTTCATGGCAACGGCAAAATCGTTTGGCACCCGGTACCGCTTGAAAACGGCGATTCGACCGGACCGATCGCCGAATTTTACGGCTCAATCCTGCCGCCGATGCTCAATCAGTATCTGCCGACCGGAAGAGAGCTTGACGACATACTGATCCGCGTTACGAAATTCGAATCGGCGCTGCTCTACACGATCATCAATGAGACCGGTGCCGACCGCGAGATCACGGTTCCCGCACCTGGCGGTTTCTCGGTCACCGTTCAGGCCGGTCGTGCGAACATGGTCTTTGTCGATAAGAAAAACGGCAAAGTCATTTCGAGAGTATATTGAAGGCACGTAACTTCTGATAGTTGTTCGCCGTTTACCGGTTACCGTTTACTGTTTGCCGTTTGCCGTTTACCGTTTGCCGTCTACTATTTGCCGTTTGCTCAAAACAATCATGAATCTGATGAAATTCATAGACTCGATCCTGTTGATCTTAGTGATGATCGTCGTCGCTTCCGCCCAGTCGGATCCGGCAAGATACGTCAATCCGTTCATCGGAACCGGTGGCCACGGGCATACTTTTCCGGGCGCAACCGTACCGTTCGGACTCGTTCAGCTTTCACCGGACACGCGCGAGGACAACTGGGACGGATCGAGCGGGTATCACTATTCCGATTCGGTGATCTGGGGATTTTCACACACGCATCTGAGCGGAACCGGAATCCCGGACTATTGCGATATTCTCTTTGCGCCGACGATCGGCGAGCCCGAGTGGTTCGCCAAATCGGGCGATCTTTCCGAAAACGGGTATGCGTCGACATTCAGGCACGAAAATGAAAAGGCGGAACCGGGATTTTACTCGGTCAAGCTTGACGAAGGCGGAATTCTGGCTGAAATGACGTCGACGACGCGCGTGGGATTTCATCGATACACGTTTCCGGCGACGACCGAAGCCAACCTGATCGTCGATCTCAAACATCGCGATCGTCTTCTCGACTATGAACTGAAAGTCGTCGGCAACAACCGTCTTGAGGGGCATCGCCGGTCATCATCGTGGGCAAAAGATCAGGTGATCTATTTCGTAGCCGAGTTTTCACAGCCGTTTGTTGCGACCGCATCTGAATCCGAGTCGATCTCATCCAGCACAGATCCGGACCGGACGCTGACGCGCGAGAAGAAAGAGAAGATCGCGCTTCGGTTTGATACGTCCGCGGGAAAGCCGTTGATGGTCAAAGTCGCGTTGTCACCGACCGGTATCACCGGTGCGCGCCGGAATCTGCAAGCCGAGATTCCGCACTGGAATTTTGAACGGGTCAAAACGGAAGCACGCGCCGCTTGGAACAAGGAGCTTTCAAAGATCGAAGTGAGCGGCGGAAGCGACGCGCAAATGACGAACTTCTACACCGCGCTATATCACACGATGATCCAGCCGAACGCATTTGACGATTTTGACGGCGCCTATCGCGGGCTGGACAAGAAGGTTCACAGCGGCGATCCGAAATCGCGAAACTATACGATCTTTTCTCTTTGGGACACGTTTCGCGCCGCGCATCCGCTTTACACGATCATCGACCAAAAGCGAACCGCCGAGTTCGCCAACACATTCATCCGGATGTATGAACAAGGCGGCCGTCTCCCGCTCTGGGAACTGGCGGCGAACGAAACCGACACGATGATCGGTTATCACGCCGTGTCGGTACTCGCCGACGCGATGGCGAAGGGGATCAGGGGATTCGATTACGAAGAAGCCTACGTTGCCGCAAAACACAGCGCCGAACTCGATCATTTCGGATTGAAAGACTACAAACGTCGCGGCTACATATCGATGGAGGACGAACAGGAATCGGTCTCAAAAACGCTTGAATACGCTTACAACGATTACTGCATCGCCGTCATGGCCCGGGTTCTGAAGAAAAAGGACGAAGAGGCAAAGTACTTGCGGCGCGCCCAGTTCTACAAAAATCTGTTCGATTCTGAATCGCGTTTCATGCGGCCGAAACAGAACGGAAACTGGATATCGCCGTTCGCTCCCGGTGAAGTCACTTTTCATTTCACTGAGGGAAATTCGTGGGTTTATTCGTTTTTCGTCCCGCAGGACGTTTCCGGTTTGATGAAACTACACGGCGGCGCCCGACCGTTTGCCGATCGGCTTGAAGAGCTTTTTACGACCAAGGAACCGCTCACCGGTCGCGTCCAACCCGACATCACGGGTTTGATCGGCCAGTATGCGCACGGCAACGAACCGTCGCATCACATCGCCTATCTTTTCAACTACGCCGGACGACCGTGGCGGACGCAGTACTATGTCCGCAAGGTCCTTGACGAATTCTACAGGCCTGAGCCAGACGGCTTGATCGGCAATGAGGACTGCGGACAGATGTCGGCGTGGTACATCATGAGCGCGCTTGGATTCTATCAGGTCAATCCATCGGATCCCGTTTACGCGCTCGGAACGCCGATCTTTCCGGCGGCAACGATCAGGCTTGAAAACGGCAAATCGCTTAAGATCAGCGCACGAAACGTCTCAGCGAAAAACATCTACGTCCAGTCGGTCAGGCTCAACGGAAAACCGCACCGTAAATCGGCGATCAACCATCTCGATATCGACCGTGGTGGGACGCTCGAGTTCACGATGGGACCGGCCCCGAACGCTCGCTGGTTCACATCGGGTCCGGTTTCAAAGATCGACCGCGAGTCACCTGCGGTTCCGACGATCGAAGCCGCCAGAAGCTTTGAAAATGAGACCGCGGTCACGATCTCGACGCCGGAATTCGGAACCAAACTCTTCTATTCAACGAACGGTTCGGATCCGGACGGCGGCGAAGGCGTGGTTTATGACGCGCCGTTCAAGATCGATCGATCGACCAAGATCACCGCGATCGCCGTCAACGGCCGCGGCGAGCGAAGCCTACCGGTCGAAGCCGTCTTGACGAAAATGCCTCACGATTGGGACGTGAAGCTTTTCTCAACATACAACCGGCAGTACACGGGCGGCGGACCAAAAGGACTGATCGACGGCATTCGCGGCACGACGAACTTCGCATCCGGCGAATGGCAGGGTTATCAGGGACAGGACTTCGTTGCGGTCATCGACCTCAAACGCCCGACCGAGATCAGCGAGCTCGGCGGCGGCCTTCTGCAAGTCGCACGATCATGGATCTGGATGCCGACAAAGATCGAGTTCGAAGTTTCGGACGACGGCGTCAATTTCCGGAAGTCCGCCGAGATCATGACCGATGTTGCTGAAGATGATATGGAACACCGGATCCGTGACTACCGGACAACAATTCCGTCAGTCACTACCCGGTATGTCCGCGTCACCGCCCGCAATCTCGGCAAGATCCCGTCGTGGCACCCCGGCGCCGGCTTTGAAGCCTTCATCTTCGTCGATGAGATCATGATTCGTTGAAGCTTTCGCCGGGGTTATCG
>JBGASE010000271.1:0-3196 GCA_044229875.1 Pyrinomonadaceae bacterium
GTTTTCGCCGTTTTGCTGCTCATCGGTCGCCGTTACGAGCTCCGGTTTTCGAAACTGCTGCTGGTCAGTTGCGGTGTTCTTTTTGGCAGTTGGATGTGGACGAATCTGACGATGGGCGGCGCGTGGCATCTGGCGCTCGGGTGGGCGATGGTCGGCCAGCTCGGAGCGATCTACTTTACCGTTATTCGGAAACGCCCGATGCTCGCCGGGGCGTTTTTCGCGCTCGCCTTCGGAAACAGGACTGAGATTTTGCTGACTGCTCCGATTTTGATGTTCCTGCTGGTTTATCCGACAGTTGAAGAGAAATCGGCGGAATATGAGACGGTCGAAAACGGATCGACTATCGCCGCGCTCGCTCAGTTTTGCGCGATTCCATTCATACTCGGGATATCGACGCTTGTTTACAACTATCTCCGTTTCGACTCATTCACCGATTTCGGTTACGCCCGGATACCGGGTGTGCTCGCCGAGCCTTGGTATCGTCACGGAATATTCTCGATCTGGTACATCCCGCAGAACGCTGTTGAAATGCTCTATACGCCGTGGAAAAGACTGTCGGACTATCCATACCTTGTCCCGACCGGGTTCGGCGGCGCAATATGGTGGAGCAGCCCGTTTCTCTTTTTGCTCTTCAGGGGCGGAGCGCATGACGCAATTGTCCGAAACTGCGCCTGGCTCGCGATCGCGGTGCTGACATTTTTGCTCTGGATTCATGGCAATCCCGGCGGATGGCAGTTCGGATACCGGTACGCGATGGTCCTGCTGCCGTGGATGTTCGTGATCCTGCTTGAAAACGGACCGAAATCGACGACGCGTGCCGAAGCCGCGCTTTACGGTTTTTCGTTCCTCGTCAATCTGTATGCGACCTATCTGTTCTTTTGGACGGACCATGTCAAGCCATAACTTCAACCTGCCGCGATTCTGTAGTAAAATCCAGTCATTCAAATTCAATAAGTCAGTTGGTCATTTCCGCAATTAATTTTGAATTTATTTGCAACAGGAGAATAGTCATGAAACCCAAATCGAATGTCAAAAAGTGGATCACGCTCGCCACAACAGCCGCGATCCTTGCGTTGACGGTAGCGTTGAGCGGCAATCTGCTGGCCGGCGGTGACAAGAACCTGATCGAGGATACCGTTCTCGATACATCACTTGTGCAGGTCAAGGGCGGAACAGCCCGCATTTCTGATGACGGTCTTCCGTCGCCAACATCTTATTCGCCGTATTCGACCGTTGAAACGGAACCGAACGGCACGGCGCTGACGGCGACCATGCTTGCGACCAGCGCGATGCGTGTCCGCGGCGACATTTACGGAAACGGCGATGTCGATTTTTTCGCCTTTCACGCCAATGCCGGCGACCGGGTTTTTGCGGCGACGATGACCAGCGGCGGACAAGGCGGTTCGAATTCGACGCTCGATCTGATCGGTCCGGACGGAACGACGATCATTGAAACCGATCTCGATGACGGCAGTTTTGGAACCACTGCGTCGTCAATCGCCGGCCGCAGTGTCGCTGCATCGGGTGTTCATTACCTGCGGGTCACCGGATCGACGGCAACGACCCAAATTCGATTCTATGATCTGTATTTGAGGGTGCAGTCCGGCTCGCCGACGTCTGAAGTCGAACCGAACGATTCCGCCGGAACGGCAACCCCGCTTGGGCCGACGGGCAACGCCATCGGCGCGATCAGTTCAGCCACCGACCCGGCGGATTTCTATTCATTCACGGCCAAGGCCGGCGACACGGTCTCACTGAGCCTCGATCTCGATCCCGAGCGTGATACGACGTCATGGAACGCTCGTCTCGGCATCGGTGCTTTCAACGGATTCGTTCTCGTCATCAACGATGCCAACGTCGTTTCACCGAATTCCGAAGCGTTGATGTTCACCGTTAAGGAAACCGGAACCTACGTTGCGTTTGTCGACCCGGCAGTGGCGGCATCGGGTACCGCGACCTCGACCTACAATCTGAGCGTCACCGTTCATCCGGCTAAAGAAAGCAAGTGCACGACTTACACGACTGCCAGCGGAACGCAGCCGATCGGACCGGATCCGACGAGCCCGAACGCAGTGCAGACGATCAACATACCGGACAGCAAGCGGATCTCGAAAGCGATGATCGGCGTCACGTTGACGCATGCCAAGATGGCGGACATCGATCTCAACGTCACCAGCCCGTCGGGCAACGAGCTGACGCTTTTCAATGACATCGGCAGCGCGACCGCAAACGTCGCGAATCTGACCGACATGGATATCGTGTTCAACGACGACGCAGCCCTGCCGGTGGGCACTTTCACGGTCGTCAAGCCGATGCACTATCAAACCGAAAACTTTACGCGCCTCGCATGGCTCAACGGCGAGAATGCGCAGGGAACGTGGACGCTGACGGCGCGTGACGATACGACGGGCGACGCCGGGACGCTGACGAGTTGGAACGTCACAGTTTGCGAGGATCCGGGAGTTTCCAGCATTCCGGCGGCTGAACAGACGATCTATTCGTCCGACTTTGAAACCGATGACGGCGGGTTCACCCATGCCGGCACCGCCGATGAATGGGAACGCGGTCTGCCGAACACGAACCTTCCCGCGGCGGCCGTTTTCAACAGCTGCAACAGCGGCGTCAATTGCTGGAAGACCGATCTTGACAACACGTACAACAATTCAGGCGGCGCGGGTCAACGTGTCGATCAGATCCTGACGTCCCCGAACATCGATCTGACGAACCAGCGCGGCCGCGCGCTCAAGCTGTCGTGGGCGCATCGGTATCAGATCGAATCGGCGAGCTTCGATCATTACTTCGTCGATGTCGTCGAGGTCGGCGGAAGCGGAATGACGCGGCGCCTATGGGAACATCGTGACGGTACGATGACGGGAATCGTCGGCAGTCCGAACGTGACGCTTCAGGCAAGCGCCGGCTGGTCGGTACTCGACTTCGACATCTCCGAGTTTGCCGGCAAGACGGTTCAGGTCAAATTCCAGGTCGACTCCGACGATACCGTGGTATTTGCCGGTGCGGCCGTGGACGACGTAAAGGTTGTCGCGCTCAAGGCGCCTCCGGGCGGTGACTTCGACGCCGACGGCGGCAGCGATCTTTCGGTTTACCGCAACAACGCCGAAGACGGAGGCGATGGCCGTTGGTATGTACTCAACAGCTCGAACGGAAGCGTCGTGAGCCAGCTGTTCGGACTCGATAC
>JBGASE010000081.1:0-23797 GCA_044229875.1 Pyrinomonadaceae bacterium
GTTTGCCGATCACCGTTTTGCTGCTCGCGAAGGATCCGGATTTCGATATCGCGGTCCTTGAAATGGGAATGTCGACCCCGAATCGCGAAATCGCGCGACTATGCGAAATCGCGCAGCCGACGATCGCGATCGAACTCAATGTGCTGCCGGTCCATGTCGAGCATCTCGGATCGATCGAAGGCGTTCAGCGCGCGAAGGCCGAACTTGTCGAGGGAATGAAGGACGGCGGAACCGCCGTGCTCAACGCTGATGACCCGCGGGTGCTTGCGATGCGTTCATTGAGCCGCGGATCGACGATCACCTACGGAATCGATAACACGGCCGACGTGATGGCGAAGAACATCAGGTTCGAGCGCTTTGGCGAAACCACGTTCACGCTGACGACGCCGGACGGCGAAACCGAGGTGAATTTTCCGCTTAACGGCAAACACAATATCATGAACGCTTTGGCCGCCGCCGCCGCCGGCGTCGCTTGCGGAATGAAAGTCGCCGACATCGCGGCCAGCCTGCGAAACGTCGCGCCGCCGCCGCAACGCGGTGAGATCATTCATTTCGAAGCCGGTTTTACGGTCGTCAACGACACATACAATTCGAATCCGGATGCGCTTTTGTCGATGACGCGGACGATCATCGACGGCGCTCACGGCGCGTCCCGAAAGATCGTCGTCGCCGGCGAAATGCGCGAGCTCGGAGACGAATCGGCCGCGATCCATTACGCGACCGGGAAAGAGCTTGCCGCGCTCGGCATTGACCGACTGTACGGTGTTGAAGGGAATGCGGCGGAATTGCTTCGCGGTGCCGGGGACGCCGGGTTGTCGGGAACGGTTTTTTATCAGGATTCGGCGATCGCCGCCGAATCGTTCGTCGGCGAAGTTCGCGCCGGTGATTTGGTTTTGGTCAAAGGCTCGCGCGGTGTGCGAACCGAAAAGGTGATCGAAAAGTTGTTGGAGAAGTTCGCGGTAAAGAAAAACTGATCTGATCCGGAGAAATGGACACGTGCTTTATTACTTCTTATATCAACTGATTTTCAAACAGTACGGCGCGGGCAGCGAGTCGATCTTCTACAAAGGGCTCAACGTCTTCCAGTACATCACTTTCCGCACGACCTGGGCGACGATCACCGCACTCGTGATCACGCTTTTGTTCGGCGGCCGGGTCATCAAAAAACTTCAGGAGATGAAGATCGGCCAGGAGATCCGCGAGGAATTGTCGCAGGAACATCAGGAAAAGAAAGGCACGCCGACGATGGGCGGCGTGCTGATTCTTGGTTCGGTCTTTTTGTCGACGATTCTCTGGGCACGGCTCGACAGTCTTTATCTTTGGCTCGCGCTCGGCGCGACGACGATGTTCGGCGTCATCGGCTTTGCCGACGACTACATCAAGATCGTCAAGAAGCGCAGTCTCGGGCTGACCGAACGCCAGAAACTTGCGGGTCAGTTGCTGACGGCGGTTGCGGTCTGGGGCTGTCTTTACCTCGTCGCGAACTATCCGTGGAATCTGGCAATCCCGTTCTTCAAATCGACGGCGATCACTGAATACAGTCAGGCGGTGAGCTGGATCGGTCCGTGGGGATACTTGCTGTTCATCATTTTCACGCTGCTCGGATCATCGAACACGGTCAACCTGACGGACGGCATGGACGGACTCGCGGCGAGCATGACATTCATTGCGATGGCCGCGCTGACCGCGCTGACCTATGTCACGAGCGATGCCCGTTGGTCGTCGTATCTCGACATCACGCATAAACCCGAAGCCGCCGAGCTTACGGTTTTCTGCGGATCGATGGTCGGTGCGAGTCTCGGGTTCTTGTGGTACAACGCGCCGCCGGCCGAGGTTTTCATGGGCGATGTCGGAAGTCTTGCGATCGGCGGGGCGCTCGGAACGGTCGCGATCCTGACGAAACAGGAATTTCTGCTCGTCTTTATCGGCGGGATCTTCATCATCGAAGGGCTGTCGGTCATGCTCCAGGTCGGCTATTTCAAGTTCACCCGGAAGACGACCGGAACCGGCAAACGGATATTTTTGCAGGCGCCGTTGCATCATCATTTCCAACTGGCCGGACTGAAAGAACCGAAGATCGTATTCAGATTCATCATCGTCGCGATCCTGTTCGCGCTGTTCAGTTTGTCGACGCTCAAATTGCGGTAGTTTTTTCGTTGGTCGATTGAAGATGGAACTCGAAGGCAAAAAAGCACTCGTCCTCGGCGCCGGAAAATCCGGGATCGCCGCCGCCCGGTTTCTCGCCGGGCACGGTGCCAAAGTTGCGCTTCATGACCGCAAGGCGGTCGCCGAATGGACGGATGAAGCGAGATCGCTTCGGGAATCGGCGGGCGTCGGGCTGATTGACGGACCGATTCCGTCATGGCTTCTCGATCAGATCGAACTCGTCGTGATCAGTCCGGGTGTTCCGACAAATTCGATTCCGGCCCGATATGTCGATCGGAAAGACGGTGAGGTCATCGGCGAAGTCGAACTCGCGTACCGGTTTTTGAAGGGGCGGATCGTCGGGATCACCGGTTCGAACGGAAAAACAACGACGACGACGCTGATCGGCGAACTGCTCAAGAACGCTGGATTCAAGACGCTCGTCGGCGGAAACATCGGCACGCCGATGCTTGAGTTGACTCAAAATGCGACGGATGAGACGTGGTCGGTCGTCGAACTTTCGAGTTTTCAGCTCGAAACGATCCGCGATTTTCGGCCGCGCGTCGCGATCGCGACGAACGTCACGCCGAATCACATGGACCGATACGATTTCTTTGCCGATTACGCGGCCGCGAAACACCGGCTGTTCATGAATCAGACGGCGGAAGACGTGGCGGTGCTCAATGCCGGCAACGAAACAACGGCAAGCTGGCGCTCCGGACTGAACGCGCATGTTTCGATGTTTTCGGTCGCGACCGAACTTGATGAAGGTCTTTTTCTGCGCGGGCGCGATCTGGTTTGCCGGTCGAACGGAAAGGAAAAGGTTCTGACGACGCGTGACGATATCTTCGTCCGCGGGCTTCACAACGTCGAAAACGTGCTCGCCGCGTTTGCCGCCGGATTGGCGGTCGGCGCATCGCCGGAATCGATGCGCGAGACGGTGCGGTCATTCAAGGGCGTGGAACACCGGATCGAATTCGTCGACGAAATAGGCGGTGTGAAGTTTTACAACGATTCAAAAGCGACGAGCGTCGATGCCTCGCTCAAGGCGCTCGAAGCGCTGAGCGAAGAGCCTGGGAAGATCGTTCTGATCCTCGGCGGCCGCGGAAAAAACGCACCGTACGCACCGCTCGCGGAGTTGATCGAAGCAAAAGCAAGAGCACTGGTGCTGATCGGTGAAGACGCGGACAATATTGCGTCGCAACTCGGCGGCACGGCGCCGATCATCCGCGCCGGTTCGATGGGCGAGGCGGCGAGCAATGCGTTCGACGCCGCCGAAAGCGGCGATTCCGTGCTGCTCGCGCCGGCATGTGCGAGTTTTGATATGTTCGGGAGTTTTGAGGAACGTGGCAAGGCGTTCAAGCAGGAAGTTTCATTGCTGGCCGGATCTTGATTTTGAAATGGCGAAAAAGCTGCGCATGGACTGGTTCTTGTTTCTGATCGCTGCATCGCTGGCGCTTTTCGGCGCGGTGATGGTGTATTCGGCGTCGGCGATGATCTCGCTTCGCGAAACCAGTTCGAACGCCGGCGGCCCGACCGAGTTTCAGTACTTTTTCAAGCAGTTCGCGTTTACGGTCGCCGGTCTGATCGCGATGCTTCTCGTCAGTCGGGTCGATTACAAGATCTACCGCAACAAAACGCTTGTCGCCGCGATTCTGATAGTCACCGCCGGCTTGCTGATCGCCGTATTTGCGTTTCCGCCGATCAACGGCGCGCGTCGCTGGATCCGGGTGCCGGGAATGTCGCTTCAACCGTCGGAGTTGGCGAAGATCGCGTTGCCGTTGTTCTTTGCATGGTTTTTGACCGAGCGCGAAAAGTCGATCGGCGAGTTCAAAACAACGGTGCTTCCGTGCCTGATGGCGCTCGGGTTTTTCGGCGGATTGATCCTGATCGAACCCGATCTCGGGACGACGATCGTTCTTTGCGCAAGTTTCGCGACCGTGTATTTCGCTTCCGGCGCCCGAATTCTGCATTTTGTCGCAGTCGCCGGAACGCTCGTTGCGGGGGCCGCGGCGATGGTTGTTTTCGCACCGTTCCGGGTCAAGCGAATGCTGGCGTTTCTCGATCCGTGCAGCCCGGAACACGCGGCGGATGCCGGTTATCAGGTTTGCCAATCGCTGATCGCGGTCGGTTCGGGCGGTTTTTTCGGCGAAGGATTCGCAAAGGGGCAGCAGAAGCTCTTTTATTTGCCGTACCCGTACTCCGATTTTATCTTTGCGGTCGTCGGTGAGGAATTCGGGCTTGTCGGGACGTTTGCGGTCGTCATCGCGTTCGGGCTGTTGCTGTGGCGCGGTGCGCGCGCGGCGCTGATGGCCCCGGACCGGTTCGGACAGCTGTTGGGAATCGGTCTGATTACCGGACTGACGGTTCAGGCGCTTTTCAATATTTCGGTTGCGATCTCGATGCTGCCGGCGAAGGGAATTCCGCTGCCGTTCATTTCGTACGGTGGTACGTCGATCGTGTTCACGCTTATCGCGGTCGGGATTTTGCTTAATATTTCGCAATACGCCGGTTTTCAGTCGATCAGCCGTGACAAATAGCATGTCCGGCGTTGCGCCGCTGATTGCGGCGATTCAAAAAAATGAGGGTCTTAATCGCCGCCGGCGGAACCGGCGGTCACATATATCCGGGAGTCGCGGTCGCGCACGAAGTGTTGCGTCGGGATGAAACTTCAAAGGTGTTGTTTGTCGGCACCGCCCGCGGTCTGGAGACAAAGATCGTGCCGGACAACGGATTTCAGTTGTCGCTGATCCACAGCGCCGGACTGAAAAATGTCGGACTCGTCGGCAAGCTGAAGGGACTGATGATCTTGCCGAAGAGCTTTTTCGAAGCCAGGACGATCATTCGGGATTTTAAGCCTGATGTCGTCGTCGGCGCCGGTGGATATGTTTCCGGTCCCGTTCTGCTGATGGCGGCAATGATGCGGATCCCGACGCTGGTGATGGACTCGAACGCTTTGCCGGGATTTACGAACCGTCGCCTGGCACCGTTTGTGACCGCGGCCGCGCTGACCTTCGAAGAGGCGGTTCCGTACTTCGGCAAAAAAGGCGTCGTTACAGGGAATCCGGTCCGGAGCGAGTTTTTTGACATTGAGCCGAAACCGCGCGGTGCGAAAGTCAGTGTTCTGATCTTTGGCGGGTCGCAGGGCGCGCGTGCCATCAACAACGCGATGGCCGGTGCGCTCGGACTGCTTCCGTCCGCAAAATTTGAGATCACGCATCAGACGGGTGAAGCTGATTTTGATGCGATCCGGACGCAGTATGAAGCGTCGGAATTTGCCGGTTCGGACATCCGCCCGTACATCACCAACATGGTCGAGGAGTTTGCCGCGGCCGACATCGTGATCTGCCGGGCCGGTGCCACGACCTGCGCCGAGCTGGCTGCCGCCGGAAAGGCGTCGCTGATGGTTCCGTTGCCGACGGCGGCTGACGATCATCAGCGAAAAAACGCCGAAGCGCTGGTGAGGGCAGGCGCCGCCCGAATGATCCTGCAGTCGGATCTGACGCCGGAATCGTTCGCCGCCGCGTTGACGGAGTTGGTCGACGATCCGGAGTCGATCGGAAGGATGGAAGCTGCCGCCAAGTCGCTCGCACGGCCGGATGCCGCATGTGCCGCCGTCGATTTGATGGAAAAAGTGAGCGGGAAGGAGTGAGGAGTGAGCAGTGAGCAGTAGACATCGATGGACAATGGACAATGGACAATGGACAGCGGTAGACGGTAGACAGTAAACGGTAGACAGTAAACGGTAGACAGTAGTCGGTAGTCCGTAGACGGTAGATAGCGAATGCGAGGTGGCTGAACGCGAGAAGCAATCGCAAATCGCAAATTGAAAATTGCAAATCAAAAGGCAATTGCAAATCGCAAATTGAAAATTGCAAATCAAATGGCAATTGCAAATCGCAAATTGAAAATTGCAAATCAAAAGGCGATTGCAAATCGCAAATCGCAAATCGAAAAGAGATGTTTCGACACGTAAAGAAAATTCATTTTATCGGTATTGGCGGGATTGGTATGTCCGGGATCGCGGAAGTGCTTTGCAGTCTTGGATTTGACGTATCGGGATCCGATCTCAGCCGGTCAAAGAACACCGATCGGCTGGAGCGGCTCGGGGCGGTCATCCATGAAGGGCACAGGGCGGAGAATGTCGGCGATGCGCAGGTCGTCGTTTATTCGTCTGCCGTCAAAGAGGACAACCCGGAGATCGTCGTCGCCCGCGATCGGATGATCCCGATCATTCCGCGCGCCGAAATGCTGGCGGAGTTGATGACGCTCAAGCCGTATTCGATCGCCGTCGCCGGAACGCACGGAAAGACGTCGACGACGTCGATGGTCGCGACCGTCCTCGGCGCCGCCGGGATCGAACCGACAACGGTTGTCGGCGGCGTCGTCGAAATTCTCGGATCAAACGCGCGAGTCGGTTCAAGCGAATGGTTCGTCACAGAAGCCGACGAATCCGATCGGTCGTTTCTGATGCTGTATCCGACCGTCGCCGTCGTTACGAACATCGACAAGGAACACATGGAGTCTTACAAAGGCATGGAGGACGTTGTCCAGTGTTTCACCGATTTCGTCAACAAGGTTCCGTTCTACGGCGCGTGCATCATCTGTCTTGACGACCCGAATGTGCAGCTCATCATTCCGCGGATCAAACGCCGCCGGGTGACTTACGGAATGACGGCGCAGGCCGATATTTCGGCTCACGATATTTGGTATCACGACACGTTCGGATCGAGTTTTACGGTTTGGCGCGGGACTGAGGTGCTTGGCGAAATCAATCTTCCGGTGCCCGGCAAGCACAACATTTACAATGCTTTGGCAGCGACGGCGGTGGCGCTTGAACTGGGAGTTCCGTTTGAGAAGATCGCTGCCGGTTTCTCAAATTTCAAGAATGCGAACCGTCGGTTTCAGGTCAAGGGCGAGGCGCGCGGCGTGCTTGTCGTTGATGACTACGGGCATCATCCGACCGAGATCACGGCAACGCTTTCCGCGGCCAAGTCCGGTGGTAACGGGCGTCGGACGGTCGTCGTATTCCAGCCGCACCGCTATTCGCGGACACATGAACTGATGAACGAATTCGCGCTCTGTTTCAACAACGCGGATGTTCTCTTCGTTACCGACATATATGCCGCCAGCGAACAGCCGATCGACGGGGTGACGGCGGAGATTTTGACCGAAAACATCAAGCAGTACGGACATAAGAACGCGGTTTACATCGGCGACGTTGCGGATGCCGCCGAAAAGGTTCTGCCGTTTCTGCAAGAAAACGACCTTGTGATCACGCTCGGAGCCGGAAGCATTACGCGGCTTTCCGACGAACTTTTTGAACGGCTGTCCAATTGACGAAATTCAGAATATGGCAAAAAGAACGCGACGAACGACTGTCAGATCGACAAACAAATCGGCTCCCAAAAAGCGCCGGCCGACGCGGCGCGCGGGAAAATCCGACGGCAATTTCGTCAATCTGATCGTTCCTTTGTTCTTCATCGTCTGCATCATCGGATGCCTCGGTTTTCTCGCCTTCATGGGTTACCGGACGGTGACCGCTTCCGAGTTTTTCGAGGTCCGAACGGTTGACGTCCGCGGCGCCTCGCGTGTCCAGCGCGAGACAATTGAGTCGATCGTCAAAGGGCTGACTGAACGATCCGGAGTCTGGAATGCCGATCTGCCGGCGATCCGCGAACGCGTCGAAGCAATGAGCTTCGTCAAATCAGCGGCCGTCTCCCGCGTGTTGCCCGACGGTGTCCGCGTCCAGCTTGTCGAACGGGTCCCGAAAGCGGCGGTGAGAATCGACGGCGCCGAGTTTTGGGTCGATGACGACGGCGCGGTGATCGCCGCCGTCGGCAAAAACGAACAGCATCCGCCGGTCATGTCGGGCTGGGATCAGTCACGGACCGAAAAGGCCCAGAAAGACAACGTTCAGCGCGTCAGGATCTATCAGAAAATGATTGAGGAATGGAAACAGTTTGATCTTTCTAAGCGCGTCAAGTCGATCAATCTGTCCGATCTGGGCGAGCCGCGGGCGATCATTGAGGATTCGGGTTCGGATGTCTATATCGAACTTGCGAAAGAAGATTTCGGCAAACATCTTCAGCGCGGAATTGAAAGCCTCGCCGGAAAGGGCTCAACTTACGAAGGCATCAAGCTTGTCGGACAGAACATGCGTCTCATTCCGCGGCAAGTTGCGGAAAACGGTAAACAGCAATGATTAATCGCGAAATACATGCGGTCGGTTTGGATATCGGCACGAGCAAGATCAGATGCGTCATCGGCGAACCTGGCGACGGCGGCGGGATGAACGTCGTCGGGATCGGCGAAAGCGAATCACGCGGACTTCGGCGCGGAATCGTTTCGACAACGGACGCAGTCGCCGAATCGATCAAACGCGCGGTCGAAGAGGCCGAAAAGATCAGCGGGCTCGAGGTTCAGATGGCGACCGTCAATCTTTCGGGCGAGCATCTGCAGGGCGAGAACAAAGGCGGAGTCGTCGCCGTCGCCGGAGCCGGACGTGAGATCTCTGATGAAGACGTCGAACGCGCGATCGAATCGGCGAGCGCGATGCCGTTGCCGGCCGGCTGGGAAATAATCGATCGCTTGCCGCAGGAATTCATCATCGACGGCCAGGACGGGATCACCGAACCGGTCGGAATGCGCGGCGCGAGGCTTGAAAGCCGCGTCCATGTCATCATCAGCCCGAGCGCAGGTAAGCAGAATATCGAAAAAGCGGTGAACCGCGCCGGGCTCGACGTCGAGAACATGATGCTCGAACCGCTTGCGGCGGCGACCGCGACGCTGACCGAGGACGATAGGGAATACGGCTGCGCTCTGATCAATATCGGCGCCGAACTGACGAGTCTGATGATATTCGGACGCGGAGCGGTACAGCACACGCGGGTCTTTCCGTTCGGCGGGATGCATTTCACAAAGGACATCGCGCTCGGGCTTCGGGTTTCGATCCCCGAGGCAAACGCCATCAAACACAATTACGGGTGCGTCGCGCCGTTTCTGTTTCGTGAAGGCGAAGGACAGGAAGTGATCGAGATCAATCCGGTCGGGCGCAACGAAACCCGCGGATTCGAAGGAGATCCTGAGCGACATCATGGCCCCGCGTGCGATCGAACTGCTCCAGCACCTTGCAAACGAGGTCAACCGGACCGGAGCCCAGAATTCAAGCGGCGTCGTCCTCACCGGCGGCGGATCGCAGGTTCGCGGGATGGTCGAGATCGCGGAGCAGGTTTTCGACGCGCCGACGCGGCTCGGTTTTGTGAATCATGATCTCTATGGCGGACTCGCCGCCGAGGTGCAGCGCCCCGAATGGGCGACGGCATGTGGCCTGGCGATGTCATCAATGCGAAGGCAGGTTCGCGAACAGCTTGCCGGTCCAGCGACCGCAACCCAAAAAGTTGCTGCCTGGCTCGAAACTTTTCGCGGCAAATTCAGATAAATGTAACTTCAGGACTGGATTTTCTATCACTAATCGTTGTATGCTTTTTGCCCGAAGGCACAATATATTGTTGAGCACCACAAACGGTTAGCCTCAGAAGTTCCATCTCGTTGAACGGCGCTTGGTTTGTTTGTAAGGAAAACAATCATAATGACTGACGGACTTGAATCTAAAAATAACGGAATTAAATTTCTGATCGATGAGCCCCCGATCACCGGAGCAAAGATCAAGGTAATCGGTGTCGGTGGCGGTGGCGGAAATGCGGTGAACCGGATGATCGAAGCCGGCGTCAAAGGCGTCGAGTTCATCGTCGCGAACACCGATCTCCAGGCACTCAACGATTCGAAAGCGCCGCTCAAGATCCAGCTCGGCAGCCGGCTCACGCGCGGCCTCGGAGCCGGATCGGACCCGGACGTCGGCCGCAACGCCGCGCTTGAGGATCACGAAAAGTTGATCAATGTACTTGAGGGCTCGGACATGGTTTTCGTTACGACCGGGCTCGGCGGCGGAACCGGAACCGGAGCTGCACCCGTTGTTGCCTCGCTCGCGATGGAACTCGGCATTCTGACGGTTGCCGTCGTCACCAAACCGTTCAGCGTCGAAGGCAAGAAACGCACGGCGCAGGCTGAACGCGGTCTGGCCGAACTGCGCGGCTGCGTCGATACGATCATCACGATCCCGAACTCAAAACTTAAGGACGTCGAAGAACGGATCACGATCATGGACGCGTTTCGCCGCGCCGACGATATTCTGCTTCAGGCAGTTCAGGGGATCAGTGATCTGATCACCACTTCGGGCGTCATCAATCTCGATTTTGCGGACGTCCGTGCCGTCATGCGCGGTCGCGGCGTCGCGTTGATGGGGATCGGCGAAGCACACGGCGAAGGCGCGGCTGTGGCGGCGATGAAAGCGGCGATCGATTCGAGATTGCTTGAAGAGAACTCGATCAAGGGAGCCAAGGGCGCACTTATCAATATTACGAGTTCGAAGAGTACGCCGCTCAACGAGGTCGAACAGGCGATCGCATTGATCGAGGCCGAAGCCCACGACGACGCCGACATCATTTGGGGAACCGTTTTCAGCGAAGAAGAAGACGAAGCGGTACGGATCACCGTGATCGCGACCGGTTTCGAAAGCGCAAACTACAGCGCCATGCCGTCCTCAAATTCCTACACCGAGACAAAGGCGGTCAGTTCGGGTCCGCCACGCGGCGGGTTTTCGGGGGAAGAAGACGAAGATCTTAGTGTTCCGACGTTCATCAGGCGTCAGGCAGACTGAATCGGAGGGCCATTATGCAGAACTATTCACGGCCGAAGGGGGATTTTCAGGATCGCGGTGAACGCGTTCAGATCGACACCCATGCCGAGATCTACTATTACCGGAAGCAGATTAATTCACGAACCTTGATGGTGATCGTCTTTGCTGACGGTGAAGAGGTCGAAGGGACGATCGAGTGGTACGACCGCGATGCATTGAAGGTCAACCGGACTGACGGCCCGAATTTGTTGATCAGAAAGCGCCACATAAAATATCTATACAAGGCGGAAGATCGGGTTCCGGCCCCGAAGTCCAAAAAGTAACCATTTTTTCGATCGTTTGTTTCGATCATAGCGCGGGCGGAGCAATTTCCGTTCGCGTATTTTTTTTGCCAGCCGTCTTTTGTGTCCTCAGTGTTCCGACGACCGTCGGGTCGGTGCTAAGCTTGTGAGTGAAGTGTTACAACAATCTCGAAAACCCAAAATCGGAATCACCATCGGCGATGCCGCCGGCATCGGGCCGGAAGTGGTCGTCAAGGCGCTCGGCGACGGCGAGATCAACCGCGAATGCGTTCCGGTTCTGATCGGTGACGAGCGGGTGATCGCCGACATCGGGCAACGCGTCGGAATCGATCCGGGGCTCGAAATCGTCGCGCCGGAAAACGCCGATCAGATCGCCGTTCAGACGATCGTCGACCTCGGAAACGTCGGCCGATTCGAATTTGGAAAGGACGCTGCAGCGACCGGGAAGGCGGCCGCGGAGAACATCGTCTCCGCCGTCGATCTGTGGCGTCGTGGAGCGATCGACGCGATCGCGACCGCACCGATCAGCAAAGCCGCGATCCATCTCGGCGGTTACGATTTTCCGGGACATACCGAGTTTCTGGCGCAGTTGACCGGTTCGGATCGGTTTGCGATGTCATTTTTCGCCGGCGATCTGCGGGTCGTATTGCTTTCGACGCATATTTCGCTTCGTGAGGCGATCGCGATGATAACGGCCGAAAGATTGGCCGATCTGATCCGCTTTTCCGCCCGCGAGTTTGAGCGGTTGCTGGGGCGAACGCCGAAGATTGCTGTTGCTGGCCTCAATCCGCACGCCTCCGAGGGCGGTATGTTCGGCGGCGAAGAAGCGCGAGAGATCACACCGGCGATCGATATCTGCCGTGCGGAATCGATCGATGTCAGCGGGCCGTACTCGCCGGATACCGTATTTCTGCGCGCCCATCGCGGCGAGTTCGACGCAGTCATCGCGCTTTATCACGATCAGGCAACGATTCCGGTCAAGTGCATTTCGTTCGGCGCGTCGGTAAATGTTACGCTCGGGTTGCCCCTTATCCGAACATCGGTCGATCACGGAACGGCGTTCGACATCGCCGGTCAGGGAATCGCGGACGAATCGAGCATGAAGGCCGCAATTCGTTTGGCGACGGAACTTTCTTGGATTAGAAAAATCGACTAACTTTGTTAAAATAGGCTTTCGTCAGACATGAGCGGCGAGGAATTCAATAATGACCAGCGATTCAAATCAAGATGAGCGGAAAATTCTGATTGCCGACGATGATCCGGCGATCCTCAGGCTTGTCAAAGCGATTGTTGAAAAGGAAGGATACTCGGTCGTAACGGCGCGCGACGGGAAAGAGGCATACAAACTTCTTCAGACCGGCGAACGCTATGTGGCGGCGATCTTCGATGTCGTCATGCCGTACATTCAGGGAACGGAACTCGTTCGCTACATGCAGTCCGAGAAACGTCATATGTCGATTCCGGTTATCATGATGACCGCCGAACAGAACGCACGTCTTTCGTCAGACAGTTTTGCCGCCGGCGCGGTCGCGTTTTTACCGAAGCCGTTCACCAACGCGCAATTGCAGACGATGCTTCGGATGTTCGTCGCGAAGAAATAGAGTTTGAAAAAGGATACAGATGTCACAACACAAACTGCTTTTAGCTGATGATTCGGTAACGATCCAAAAGGTCGTCAATCTCACGTTTGCGGATGAAGGGATCGAAGTCGTCACGGTCGGCGACGGCGACGCCGCGGTTTCCGAGATCGCGTCGTTCCAGCCGGATCTGGTGATGGCGGATGTCAACATGCCTGGACTCAATGGTTATCAGGTTTGCGAACGGATCAAATCTGATCCGGCGACGAGCCATGTACCGGTGATCTTGCTGGTCGGCTCGTTTGAGCCGTTTGATGAGGACGAAGCGCGGCGCGTCGGTGCCGATGACTACATGACGAAGCCGTTCCAGTCGATCCGGCAATTGGTGAACAAAGTCACGGATCTGCTCAACGGCAAATCTGACGATACGTCGGTTGCGGATGATTTCGTCGAAACGGCCGAATTTGCCCCTCGCGACGGTGAAAATTCAGACGACGCGCCGGCAGCACCTTCGGTCGCATTCGTCGAAGAAACTCTGCGAATGGAAAAGCCGCCCGTCGACTTCGGTGACTCCGGCATGGACGATGAGATGATTGAAGCGAGTCCGGCCGCCGGATTTACTTCGGAAGAATCGTTGCAGGATGATCAGAATCTGCACGAAACTTCACCGTTAACCAATCAGGAGCTCAAGGATTTTGACCTGGTCGGCGTTGCCGACGCTTATGACGACGTTCCGGCGGCGGTCTTTGCGGCTCCGGCCGTGACTGAGCCCGGGGCAGAATCGGAAATTGAAGAGGTAGCGGCGGCCGAAGAGCCGGCCGTCATTGCGGATGAACCGCCGGGGCGGGTCCCGTATTTTCAGCGGACACCGGTGAGCATCGATGAAGTCAATCCGCTCGACCTGCCTCCGCTTGTTGAGGAGACCGGAATTCGTCCGTTGGCAGACGCCTCGGAAGCCGAACCTGTTGCCGAAACGGCAGCCGATTCACGTCCGGTCGTCAGCGAGGAGTTGATCGCCCAAATTACGGCGCGCGTCGCGGACAAACTTGCCGAGCGCATCGCGCGGGCGCTTGACAGCGATGTCGTCCGCGAAGTCACGCAAGACGTACTCCGGGAAATCGACCAGACGAAGGACTTGAGTTAGTTTTTGAACTTAACAGATCGCGACGGCCGGGATTCATGAAGATTGAACCGGCCGTCGTGTTTTGTTGAATCAGCCAGACCGAACGAATATGGAAATCGCAAAAGCGTACAACCCGCAGGAAGCGGAAAGCTCGCATTACGAGCGTTGGGAGAAGAGCGGCTTTTTTTCGCCCGAGATCAATCAGGATCCGGCCGCCGAGAAATACTCGATTGTCATTCCGCCGCCGAACGTCACCGGCAGCCTTCATATGGGTCATGCCCTCCAGCATACTTTGATGGACGTGCTGATCCGCCGGAAACGGATGCAGGGTTTTCGGACGCTTTGGCTTCCGGGAACCGATCACGCCGGAATTTCGGTCCAGCGAAAGGTCGTCGAGCAACTCAGAAAGGACGAAAACAAATCACCGCTCGATGTCGGTCGCGAAGAGTTCATTCGCCGTGCATGGGCATGGAAAGAGGAATACGGAAACACGATCACCGAACAGATGCGCCGCGAGGGCGCGTCGGTCGATTGGTCGCGCCACAGGTTCACGATGGACGAGAGCCTGTCGCGGGCCGTTCGCGAAGTCTTCTGCACGCTGTTTGAGGAAGGCTGGATATATCGCGGCCTGCGGATCGTCAACTGGTGCCCGAAAGACAAAACCGTACTATCTGATCTTGAGGTTAAGGAAGAATCCCGCAAAGACGGAAAACTGGTCTTTCTGCAATATCCGATCAAGGGGTCGGAACGGCGGATAACAGTCGCGACGACGCGTCCTGAAACTATGCTCGGCGACACGGCGGTTGCGGTCAATCCGAAGGACGCCCGTTACGCCGATCTGATCGGACGGACCATCGAGCTTCCGCTGACGAACAGGGAAATTCCGATCATCGCCGACGAATATGTCGATGCTGAGTTCGGAACCGGCGCCGTCAAGATCACGCCGGCGCACGATCCGAACGATTATCAGATCGGTCAGCGGCACGATCTGCCACAATTGCTGGTGATGAACGACGACGCGACGATGAACGCGGCGGCAGGCCCGGAATTTGAAGGGCTTGATCGCTTCAAGGCGCGCGAAAAGGTGATCGAGCGGTTCGACGAACTCGGTTTGCTTGAAAAGATTGACGATTACGACATCAGTTTGCCGACCTGCGAGCGCTGCAAGACGATCGTCGAGCCGATCCTTTCCGAACAGTGGTTTGTGAAAATGGATGAAATGCGCGACATGGCACTCGATCTGATGAAAAGCGAAGGCGTGCCGCATTTCTCGCCGCAGGTTCCGCACGAAAAGGTCTACACGACGTGGCTTGAGAACCTGAAGGACTGGACAATTTCGCGCCAGCTTTGGTGGGGACATCAGATTCCGGCGTGGTACGACGCCGACGGCCGGATTTTCGTCGCGCGCACGTTCGAAGCGGCATGCGCGGCGGCCGGAACCGATCAGCTGAAGCAGGACAACGACGTTCTCGACACCTGGTTCTCTTCCGCGCTTTGGGCTTTTTCGACTTTCGGCTGGAACGGCGAAGTGACGGAAACCGATGATCTCAAAACGTTTTGTCCGACCGACGTGCTCGTCACCGGTCGCGACATCATCTTTCTTTGGGTTTCGCGGATGATGATGACGACGAAGAAATTCGTCGGCAAAACGGCGTTTGAAGACGTCATCGTCACCGGC
This sequence comes from Pyrinomonadaceae bacterium, assembly GCA_044229875.1. Taxonomy (GTDB): domain Bacteria; phylum Acidobacteriota; class Blastocatellia; order Pyrinomonadales; family Pyrinomonadaceae; genus JAFDVJ01. The sequence goes on from JBGASE010000081.1 coordinate 15,524, forward strand.
ACCGTGCTCGGAAAAGACGGGAAGCCGATGTCGAAATCGCGCGGCAACGGCGTCGACCCGATCGACCTTTTCGACAAATTCGGGGTCGATGCGACGCGCGTCTATCTGGCGTCGATCGCGACCGGCGCAGACATCCGCTGGAACGACGCGCTGATCGAGACGTACCGGAATTTCGCCAACAAGATCTGGAACGCGACGCGCTTCTGTTTGATGAATTCCGAGGGCGCGAAGGTCGATCATGCTTCGCTGATGCTCGGTGAATCGGCGACGATCGCCGATCGCTGGATCGTCTCGCGATTGAACCGGACCGCGATCGACGTCAACAAGGCGCTCGACAATTACTTTTTCCACGAAGCCGTTTCGTTGCTTTACCATTTTTTCTGGGACGATTTCTGTGACTGGTACATTGAACTGGTCAAGGACGAACTGAGCGATCCGGCGAAGACCGAAACGCGGACGCGGATCCTAACGGTTCTTGAAATCGCGCTACGGATGCTTCATCCGTTCATGCCGTATCTGACCGAGGAACTGTGGCAGAAATTGCCCGGAGTCGGCAGCGAGCTTCACCATCAGGCGTACGCGGCGGCCGACCAGACGATCATGCTTGCGTGGTTCCCGCCGGGGGATGAGAGTGCGGTCGACGAAGTCGCCGAAACCGAGATGCAGTCGGTGATCGATGTCATCTCGAAGGTCCGGAACATCCGCGCCGAAATGCAGATCAAGCCGTCGGACCGGATCTCGATCCACATCGCGGCGGCGTCTGATGCGCAGCGCGTTTTTGCCGGGAACGAAGCTCAGATCCTGAAACTCGCGCGGGCGGACAAACTCGTGCTCGGCGACAAACTTGACGTGCCGAAAGCATCGGCAAAAGCGGTCACGAACGTCGCGGAGATCGCCGTTCCGCTTGAAGGTCTGATCGATTTTGAAAAGGAGATCGCGCGGCTTGAGAATGCTCTTTCTAAGCTCGACGCCGAGGATGAACGGCTCAACGGACAGCTTTCGAACGCGAATTTTGTCGACCGCGCGCCGGCGGAAAAGGTTCAGGGAATCCGCGACCGCGTCGCCGAGATCGAGTCGCAGATCGCGACGCTGAGAATGAATCTCGATGCGCTCCGATAGGTCAGGAATTGATTCAAGAATCAAAATTCAAGAAAGAATCAAAATTCAAGAATCAAAATTCAAGAATCAAGATTGAAGAATCAAGATTCAAGAATCAAAATTCAAGGATCAAAATTCAACAAAGAATCAAGATGGATCTTGAACTTTGAATCTGAATATCTTGAATATTGAATGTTGATTCTTGAATCAGAATCGAATCAGAATCGAATCAGAATTGAATCAAGAAACTAACGAAGTGGACTTAATAATGGAAAAAAGCGGAATGTAGGCTAAACTGGCAGAGGTCGTTGAAGTGAAATCTGACTCCGACGGCTGAAATCCGACGTCTGACATCTGACGGCTGAAGGCTGACGTCTGACATCTGAGATCTGACATCTGACGACTGAAATCTGACGTCTGACATCTGACGGCTGACGTCTGACATCTGACGTCTGACGTCTGACATCTGACGGCTTACTGCTTACCGCTCACTGCTTACAACAGATATGAATCTTTTCGAAACCGGACAAATTCTTGGAAGCATAGCCGATTTTCTGAGTGAAGATATCGGCCGCGGGGACATCACGACGCAATCGACGGTTCCGTCTGATGTTCGCGGTTTCGGCCGTTTCCTGGCAAAGGAAAATCTGGTGATTTGCGGGATGACGATCGCCGAGGCGGTGTTTCTCCACCTCGACGAGGAAAATCCTGAGCTCGAAACGAACCTGAACGAGGGCGATTTCGTTGAGGCCGGCACCGTTTTTGCGACGCTCAAAGGATATGCCGATGTCCTGCTCACCGGCGAACGCGTTGCGCTCAATCTTCTTCAGCGGATGTCGGGGATCGCGACGCTCACGCGCGAGTACGTGAAGGCGGTTGAGGGAACCGGCGCACAGATTGTCGATACGCGAAAGACGACGCCCGGACTCAGGATGCTTGAAAAGTATGCGGTGACGGTCGGTGGCGGAAAGAATCACCGATTCGGGCTCGACGACGGTGTGCTCATCAAAGACAATCACATCGCGCTGGCGGGCGGCGTTACCGAGGCGGTGACGATGGCCAAGATGAAATGCGGCCACCTTCACAAGATCGAGGTCGAAATTTCGAATTGGGCGCAGCTTCGGCAGGCGGTCGAAGCCGGTGCGGACATCATCATGCTCGACAATCAAACACCGGAAGAAGCGGCGAAGCTCGTCGAAATGGCGCACAGCATGAATCCGAATGTTTTGCTTGAAGCGTCCGGCGGAATGGATCTCAACCGCGTCCGGTCATTCGCCGAGGCCGGAGTCGATCTGATCTCGGTCGGACGTTTGACACATTCGGCGCGGGCGGTCGATATCTCGTTCAAGATTCAGTCGATCTGACAGACGATTCCGGCGCCGATCTTCCCGGAAGCATGAAAATAACTGCCGTTGACGCGATCAGTGCGACGGTGCACGCGTAACTTGCTTCGATGCCGTATGAGCCGCCGGTTGCCCAAACCGGTCCGACGGCGGTTGCCCGAAACAGCGGATCGGGTGCGAGCGATTCAAGCCCGCTGACCGTGATTCCGAAAACCGAACCCTGAAACCAGTTCCATGCAAGGTGCGCACCGAACGCCATCCAGAGGTTGCGCGAATACCAGTACGCCGCGGCAAGCCAGACGCCGGCGAGAAAAGTGTTCACCCACGACATCGGATCAGCGCCCGGATTCCCCTTGTGAATAGTCGCGAAGAAGACCGACGTAATGACGATTCCGGCCACGAATTGGTGCGATCGGAAGAGAGTCTGGAGCATGTACCCACGGAAAAACGCCTCTTCGAATGCGGCTCCGACGATAAACATCAACAACGTCGATCCAAGCGTTCGAAGGATCGGGCCGAACCCGGCCTGATTGAATTCGAATGTGAATCCGCCGAAAATCTGCGCGATCAGAACGGCTACGGCAAGCGACACTGCCCCGATCACCAGACCGAGCAGAAGGTCGCGAAACCAGTTTCCCGAAAACGACGCGCCGAGCGCACTGAACGGCACGCCTTCAAAAATCCGTCCCCAAAGCCAGCCCATCCCGATCGCGGCGGCAAGCGAGATCGCAAACTGGACGATCAGCATCGTCGGCGACGTCGCATTTATCGGGACGCCGACCGCCATCAGCACGGGTAACGCGACCATCAGTCCCGTGACGATCAGAACGGCGCATGAAACCGTAAAGATCATTACGCGCCAACCGCTGCGGACGATTTTCCGATCATCGACAAAAAGGCTTTTGAAGTTCATCGCGGTTAAAGACTAGCGGGAAAACTTTGAAGACTCAAGACGTGCATGTGCTAAAATCTGCCGTATGAACGAGTTGGAAAAAAAGCCCGCCCGGCGAATTCCGCCCTGGCTGCTCGGCCTGATCGTTCTCGTTCTGCTGACATTCCTCGTTCTGCTTCAATCTTCGAATCTGTGGAAAAATCTGACGGTTGAGTCGGCGAACGACACGTTGCTGCTCTATGCGTTATCGTCGCTCAATTTCTTTGCGTTCATCGTCTTCGGCTTCATTTTTTTGCGGAGCCTCGTCAAACTTGCACGCGAACGCCGCTCGCTGGCGCTTGGCTCGAAGTTCAAGACGCGGCTATGGCTTTACTTTTTCCTGATCAGTATTTTACCGATCATCGCCATGGCCGGGTTCTCGTATTTGTTTATGAACCGGGCACTTGAACGCTGGTTCACGCAGATCCCCGAAGACGTTGTGCGGCGGTCTCAGGAGATCAAGAACCGCGCGATCGGGCAACAGGCCGATCGGTTTCGGGAAACAGCGGCGATGCTTGCGGTGACCCTCGACGAACATCAGATCGGAACGGGCGAACTGGCCCGGCTCGCCGAAGCCGGAAATCTGACCTACGTCGAAGTCATCGGCAAGAGCGGAAATTCCGACGAGTCGGCATTGCGCGGCGAGACCGGCAACCAGGAATTGGCGGCGGTCATCGCGGCCGCACGCGACGGACGAACTGACGACAGCCGCCTCAACGACGGTCGCGGATACGACGCGGCAATCGGGACTTTGCGGGATGGGCGCAAACTGATCGTCGTCGCGAGTTTGTTCGAAGAGGAATCGGCAAGTCAGTTCGTCGATCAGTCGCTGATCGAGTTCGACCGGCTCAAAGGCCAGCAGATCACGGTCCGTCAGATCGGGCTTTCAACGCTCGGGCTGCTGACGTTTTTGCTGATCTTCGCGTCCAGTTGGATCGCCGTTTACATTGCCCGCGGTCTGACCGTCCCGCTCAACGCGCTCGCCCATGGTGCGGACGAGATCGCCCGCGGCAAACTCGGTCATCAGGTCGACGTTCCCGCCGAGGACGAACTGGCGATACTCGTCCGATCTTTCAATCAGATGTCGGCCAAGCTCGGCGAGAATTCAGCCGAACTCGAAGAACGGCGGCGTTATATAGAAACGGTTCTGCAGTCGCTGTCGACCGGAGTTATTTCGTTCGACGCGGACAATCGCGTGACGACGATCAACAAGGCGGCGGCGCAGATTCTTCGGCTCGAAGACGCGGATTTTGTCGGATTCGAATTGGGACAGCTCTTCAATGAAGACAATCGGATCGTCATTGAGCGAATCCTCGGACGTGCCCGCCGGATCGGGCACGCGGGCGAGCAGACGGTTCTGCGTCGAGAAGACGGCGACGGCCCGGCTGAAAATCAGGCGAGTTTGCCGGTTGCGCTGACGGCAACGTCGCTTCCGCAAAGCCTCGGTGAGGTAAGCGGAGCGGTTCTCGTGATTGAAGACCTTTCGGAATTGATCGCCGCGCAACGCGCGTCGGCGTGGGCTGAAGTTGCGCGCCGAATGGCCCACGAGATCAAGAATCCGCTGACGCCTATCCAGCTTTCGGCCGAACGGATCGCGAAGAGATTTCGTCAGACGAACGATGCGGCGGCAAAGGTCGTCAGCGACGGAACCGAGACTATCCTCCGCGAAGTCAACAGTTTAAAGTCGCTGGTCGACGAGTTTTCCCGGTTTGCGCGGTTGCCGAACGTTACATTGCAGCCGGGCAGCGTCAATGAAACGCTTTCGCAGGCGGCATCGTTGTTCGTCGATCGCGGCGTCCTGATCGAATCGTCATTGGCGCCGAATCTGCCCGAAGCGTTGATCGACGAAGAACAGCTCAAACGAGTTTTCGTCAACCTGATCGAAAATGCGGTCGAGGCTTTTGACGTTGGACAAGCCGATAAGCGGATCGCTCTCAAAACACATCATGACGCAGCACGCGATCTGATCGTGGCCGAGGTCGCAGACAACGGTAACGGTATTTCTCCGTCCGATTTTCAAAAGCTGTTTCAGCCTTATTTTTCGACAAAAGGCCGCGGAACGGGCCTCGGGCTTGCGATCGTTCAACGGATCGTGGCCGAGCACCACGGCAAGATACATGCTTCGAATCACGCCTCGGGCGGCGCCAGATTCGTGGTTGAAATTCCGGTCGGCTGAGAATTCCGAATCGTGTACCCGACATGTGGGCGGCACAATCCGGGCGGCGCGCGGCGAAGCTTTTTCGTGCCGTCTACGGCGATGATATGATTGAAACCCGAGGTGCGGCAGCGACCGTAATTGCCTGGGCGAACAACCGGAGGCGGCGTGTGGATGCCGTCTGAACTTAAAGAATGAACTCAGTTTTGATCGTCGATGATGAGATGGGAATCCGCGACACGCTTCGCGGAGTTCTCGAGGACGAAGGTTTCGAGATTGAAACCGTCGCCAGCGGCGAAGATTGTCTGAAGGCCGTCCAGACAACGCATTATTCATGTATCCTGCTCGACATCTGGCTCGGATCGGGGATCGACGGGCTCGAAACACTCGAGCAGTTGCGCGACTCGGGATGCGATTCTGCAGTGGTCATGATCTCCGGGCATGGCAACATCGAAACGGCCGTCAACGCGACAAAATTAGGGGCCTTCGATTTTATTGAGAAACCGCTGAGTCTTGAGAAAACGGTGCTGACCGTTCGTAATGCGATCAAACAGCGCGACCTCGAAAGGAGCAACGCGCAGCTGGCCGAGCAGCTTTCCCACGAATACGCGATGATCGGTGAATCGGTCGCGATGCGCGCGCTCCGCAAGCAGATCGCGGTCGTCGCGCCGACTGACGGCCGGGTTCTGATCTCAGGCGAATCGGGAACCGGAAAAGAACTCGTCGCGCGGGCCATCCATTCGCAGTCACGGCGGAAAAACACGCCGTTTGTTGAAATAAATTCGGCGGCGATTCCGGAGGAACTAGTAGAATCGGAACTGTTCGGGCACGCCAAGGGCGCTTTTTCCGGTGCCGTCGCCGCAAAAAAAGGGAAGTTTGAGATCGCTGACGGCGCAACGTTGTTTTTGGATGAGATCGGAGACATGTCGCCGCGCGTACAGGCAAAGATGCTGCGCGTGCTTGAGGAGCAGCGGTTCGAGCCGGTCGGGTCGAACACACCGATCAGAGTTGATGTTCGCGTCATTTCGGCGACCAACAAACCGCTTGAAACTCTGATCGAAAGCGGCGATTTCCGCGTCGATCTGTTCTATCGGCTGAACGTCATTCCGTTCCAGATTCCGCCGCTTCGGGATCGGATTGAAGATGTTCCGGCTCTTGTCGAACACTTCAACCGTCGATTTTCGAGTTCATACGGAAAGAAGCCGAAAATCTTTTCCGAATCGGCGATTACCGCGTTCCAGAATTACTCGTGGCTCGGGAACGTTCGGGAGTTGAAGAACACGATCGAACGGGTCGTGATCATGAACCAGAAAGAGCAGGTTGATGCCGACGATCTGCCGCGATTCAACCCGTCAGACGAGCCGCCGGCGTCGAGTTTTCGGTTCCCGTCATTCAAGGACGCGACCGATGCCTATCAGCGCGAATTCATCACGCACAAACTTGGCGAGTTTGAAGGGAACGTGACAAAAGCGGCCGAGTCGATGGGAGTTGACCGCAGTCATCTTTACCGCCGGATGAAAAGCCTCGGGATCGTCTCGGACCGCTGATCACGGTTCTTCGCAGTCTTCCTTGACCTTTTTGAACAGTTTTTTGAGCCGGCGTGACTGTTCGGTGTAGTCCTGATCAAGCCTGACCACGGCGTTTGCGCAATTCCACCAGCCGAACGCCATTACTTCAACCTGCGCGAACTTCATTCGATCGGGCGAAGCCAACTGGGTCTCATAAATTTTTCTTATGCGCTCGGGGTCGCTGTTTCTCTGGCGCGACGCCAAATCGACCTTGAGCCAGGCATCGAGAAGCGATTCGCCGCCGGCAATCAACGGCTCGGCATAGTCGCGCGAACAATGGGGCGCGAGCGTGAAATCGCGCAGACGTTCCGGAGTCTTGTAGCCAAGAATCGTAGCGCGCGACAGTTGGTAGACCCGATCGGCTTCGTTGATCTTGTCGCGCCAGAGTTTTTGCCAATAGGGATCGTCGATGACTTTCAGGCCCGCGAGACTGCGCCGAATCGTCATATACTCTGTTTCAAGAGCGGCGACACTCAACTTATCGATATCCTCGAATTTGAATACGGTGGTATCGACCGCAATGAGGTCGAATTCGTTGGTTGCAGCCAATCTAACCGCATCGCGAATCTGGTCGGCGGAATATTTTCGGCTGTCATAAGTGCCGTCAAATGAGCACATCAGAGCATTCCATTTGTAACGCTTCATCTGTGCGTCTGCGGTGATTGCCCCGACAGACAGCAGGCATATCAGAATCAATAAATTGGCTTTCACGTTAAGTCTCCCTAAATTGCGATTATTCGGTCGCGTTCCTGACTGTTAATGCGCAAACTCGGGTTCAAAGCTATCACAAGGCGGTAGGAAACCGCAGTCCATCTGCCTTTCGTAATCTGAATCCTGACGACTGGCCTGAGAATTCTACCCTCTTGCCGCGCGATCACTTCTGCGCTTCCAGGATCAGATTGAACGGCGTTTGTGTGGCCCGTCTGAATCCTGAGAACCCGGCATCTTCGAAAACACGTCGAAGACGATGTTCACCGGCCTGCGCTCCGAGTGCCAACCCGACTTCCTGTGAAAGTGAATTTGGAGTGCAGATGCAGGTCGATGCGGCGTAAAACAGCCGGCCGACCGGATTGAGATTGTCATCGAGCGAGTCGCCGGCAAACGGTTCGACCAAAAGGACCGATCCGTTTGGTTTCAAAGCCTCGAACGCATGTTTGGCGGCTCCGACCGGATCACCCA
>JBGASE010000272.1:0-3175 GCA_044229875.1 Pyrinomonadaceae bacterium
ATTTCTGCGATTGCTATAATCGAAGGCAATGCTTAATTCATTCAATTACATGCTGCCGGAACCGCTCGAAGCGGCCGTTGCCAAAAAAGCCGCCGATTGGACCACGGACCGCGTGGTTGAACGGATCTGGTCGAAGGACGCGACCGTCTGGACCGGCGCCGACGAATCCAAATGGCTCGGCTGGCTCGATATCGTTGACCGCGAATTGGCCGACACCAAAAAATACGCCGACTTCGCAAAGGACATTGCTGAGTTCTCGGACGTCGTGCTGCTTGGGATGGGCGGTTCGTCGCTTTGCCCGGAAGTGCTGTCGATCGTTTTCGGCAAACCCAATTTTCACGTTCTCGATTCGACCGTACCGGCACAGGTCGCCGCGCTTGACCGCTCGCTCGATCTCGGCAAGACGCTGTTCATCGTCGCTTCAAAGTCCGGTTCAACGCTCGAACCGAACTGTTTCAAACAATACTTCTTTGAACGCGTCGCGGACACGGTCGGACGTGAAAACGCGGGACGGCACTTCGTCGCGATCACCGACCCCGGTTCAAAAATGGAACGGGTAGCGCGTGAAGACGGCTTCCGCCACATCTTTTTTGGCGATCCGGAGATCGGCGGACGATTTTCGGCACTCAGCGTCTTCGGACTTACCGCCGCGGCAGCGATGGGAATCGATGTTTCCGAGCTTCTCGGAAACGCGAACGAAATGGTCGAATCATGCCGCATCGCGGATGTGAAGATGAATCCGGCGGCAATGCTTGGCCTGATCCTCGGCGTCGGTCATAGCGCCGGACGCGACAAACTTGTTCTCATCGCCTCCCCTTCGAAAAAACCGGTCGGCGCCTGGCTCGAACAGCTTGTCGCCGAATCGCTCGGCAAAAACGGCGTTTCGATCATTCCTATCGACCGGAAAAGTTCGGTCGATTCGATCGTCCATGGCGACGACCGTTTGTTCGTCTATTTCAGAAGCAAAACCAATTTCGACCCGACGCAGGACACGATGGTTCAGGCGATCCGCGATGCGGGTCAGGCAGTCGTCACGATCGAATCCGAAGGCCGGATGAACATCGGACAGGAATTTTTCCGTTGGGAGTTCGCGACCGCCGTTGCGGGCGCCGTGATGCGGCTCAACCCGTTTGACCAGCCCGACGTCGAAGCCGCAAAGGTCGAAGCGCGGAAGATCACGGATGAGTATGAGGCAACCGGTTCATTACCGGCGGAAACTCCGTTTTTTGAGGCCGACCGGATAAAGCTGTTCTCGAACAACGCGAATATTTTCATGCTCCGCTCGGCGGCAAACTCAAAAACAGTCGAGGGCATTCTGCGGGCACATTTTGCGCGTGCCGGAAAGCGTGACTATGTCGCCGTGCTGGCGTATCTCGACATGAATTTCGGAAATTTCGTCGATCTTGAAAAGCTCCGGCATGAAATCCTGAACAGTCACGGAGTCGCGACCTCAATCCAGTTCGGTCCGCGGTTCCTGCACTCGACGGGGCAGGCATTCAAGGGCGGCGCGGACAATGGCGTATTTCTTCAGATCACGTCGGATGACGAGATCGATTTGCCGGTGCCGGGTCAGAAATACACGTTCGGTGTCGTCAAATCGGCGCAGGCGCGCGGCGATTTTCAGGTTTTGCTCGATCGCGGCCGCCGTGCCTTGCGAATTCATCTTGGAAAGGACGTGGCCGAAGGACTCGCCGTCATTCACCGTGCGTTAGTTCCCGAAGCGAAGTAGATGCGTCTGAAGGTGCTGTTGATTTGCCGTCGCGCTGAGCTGACCGCTCAGAACGGCGGCATTTTCGATGAGCGTTTCGATATGCGTCAGCCGATCGGCAGAAATGATCGGACGCGAGAGACCGAACAGATACTGGCGCGGCGAATCGGCCTGATTCCAGACACGCGCCACGATTCCGCGTGAAATGCCGTCCTCGGCGGGCTTGATCGCCCAAAGAAGCACGTTTGGATCGCTGATCGAGACGAATGAGAACGATGTCGCCGGGAGAGTCCGTTGCCCGCCCTGGCTCGCATCGATCATGCCGGTCGTCAACGGGTTCTGGTGCTCCATCGAAAACACCATTGCGGCCGTTTGATCGAAGGTGCCGCGGGTTCTAAGAGCGAACCGCTGCTGAAAAAGCGAATCTCCGCCCTGATTCGGAATCCCGAGACCTGGCCCGTCGATCTGTCCGCCGGCAAGAACGTTGATCTGCGGCGTTGCCGAATCGAGCGTCTGCGACGTACTGGCGCCGAGTTTCATGAAATACGCGTCGCGGTTTGAAATCGTTACGCCAAAGCCGCCGGCGCCCTCAGACATGTCGGCGAAGTGATTCATCGTCAGCCAGTCGTAGCGGGCGTTTTTCGGCGAATAATGGCCACCGTGAGCAAGAAGTTTCGCACGGATCACGGCACCGACCTCTTCATGCCAGACGTCGGGCGAATTCAGATTCAGCCCGAAGCTCCAGGTTTTTAGATCTCCGAAGTTCTGTTCAATCGAATTGTCGATCTCGATCCGGTTGCTGTCGCGGAAAAACGTTACGCGGGTCGTATGCGCCAGCGGACTTGCCGACACGGCCCGAAGGGTAACGCTGACGGGGCCGGCGTTCTCGATCGAGACGCGGCCGCTCCGATCGCCGCCGAGATCGTTGAGCGAACGTCCGCCGACGGTGCGGACGATCTCGCGATCGTTCCGCGATTTGTCGACAACGCTCGGGATCGAACCGTCGGGCGCAACCACCAGCCGGTAAACGCCGTTCTCGATCGTGTTTCCGGAAACGGCCGCGGCGTTGGTGAACTGCGAGCCCGCGCCGTTGCGGATCTCGAAGACGCGATAACCGACGGACGGCACGTTCGAAGCCAAAACGCGAATTACCCGGCGATTTCCGTAAATCATTATCTGCGACGGAACTTCCTGCCCGGTCGAGACGTCGACGACATGTACCTTGCGCCGCTGCCGAAACGGAATGTCGGCATAATCGGTGCGCGTCCAGCTCAGCGGATTGAATACAAAGAAACGGTTTCCGCTGCCGCCGTTCTGGATCTGCTTTCCGATCTCGCGCGCCGCGTCGGTTTGAAGGTCATCAACGTAAGATGTGATTTCGGACTCGACCCGGCGGCTCCAGCCGGCGCGGCGATCGCGCGCGATTGGGCCGTCGGCGGTCCAGTCATGCTCGAAATAGAGTCCGAG
>JBGASE010000273.1:0-3151 GCA_044229875.1 Pyrinomonadaceae bacterium
TCTGACATCTGACGTCTGACATCTGACTTCTGACGTCTGACATCTAACGTCTGACATCTGACGTCTGACATCTGACGTCTGACATCTGACATCTGACGTCTGACAACTGACATCTGACATCTGACATCTGACATCTGACATCTGACGTCTGACATCTGACGTCTGACATCTGACATCTGACGTTTGACATCTGACGTCTGTCTAATCCAACTCCACTGACTGCTGATATTCCGGTGCGACGACGTCCCAGCCGAAACGGTCACGGATATGGCCGGCCATTGCGACCGCGGCTTCGGGTTCGCCGTGGGTTGTGAAAACGCGTTTCGGGGTATTCGGAAGTCCTTCGAGCCAACGGATGACGGCCTTCCAATCGGCATGCGCCGAAAATCCTTCGACCTTTTCAACGCGGCATCGGACCGGGATCCACGATTTCATTATCCGGACTTCGGTCTCGCCGTTCAGGATGCGACGTCCGGTCGTTCCCGCGGCCTGGTAGCCGACAAAAACGATCGTCGCCCGTTCGTTCGGCAGGATCCGCATCGCATGGTGCATGACGCGGCCGCCGGTCATCATCCCCGATGACGAAATAATGATGCGCGCACCTTTGACGTCGTTGATCCGTTTTGATTCTTCACGGGTTGATGCCGTCCGCATCCAGTCGGTCCGGAGCGGATGCACTTTTTTTGCGATGATCGACGCGTATTCTTCATCATGTTCCTCGCTCCACCGGCTGTAAACCTGCGTCGCCTGAGCCGCCATCGGCGAATCGACGAAGACCGGCATCGACGGGATGCGTTTTTCGTCCTCAAGTTCCCTGATCATGAAAAGAAGTTCCTGTGTCCGGCCGACGGCGAATGCGGGAATCAGGATCGGTGCGTTCAACCGGTACGCGTCGTTGATAATCGCCGCCAGTTGCACGTCCGAAGTGACGTCACCGTGCAATCGGTCGCCGTATGTCGACTCGCACATCAGATAGTCGCATGCCGGAGGCGGCGCCGGATCCTTGACGATCGGCTGATCGTAATGGCCCAGATCGCCCGAAAACAGAAATCGGATCGATGACCCGTCAGGCCGGGCCTTGTCCATTTCGACGAGAACGAGACTCGCGCCCATGATGTGTCCGGCGACCATGAAACTCGCACGGATCCCATCTGCAATTTCGACCGGATTGCCGTCGTTCGCGACCGGCACCAGAAGTTTCAGCGTCGCGCGGGCGTCAGCTTCGTCGTAAAGCGGAAGCGCGGGCGTGTGCGACGTCAGATCATGACGGTTCCGGTATTCGGCGTCCTCTTCCTGCAACCGGCCGGAATCGGGGAGCAGGATCTTCAACAGATCGCATGTCGCGCGTGAGGTAAAAACAGGACCGTCAAACCCGAGTTTCACCAGTCGCGGAAGAAATCCGGTGTGATCGATGTGAGCATGCGTGATGATGATCGCGTCGAGCGATCTCGGATCGAACGGCGGATCTTCCCAGTTCCGCATCCGAAGTTCCTTTTCACCCTGAAACAGCCCGGCATCGACGAGTATTTTCTTGCCGTTCGATTCAAGCAGGTATTTCGAACCGGTGACGGATCCGACACCGCCGTAAAAAGTGATTCTTGCCATATTTGCTCCAAGGTCAGGATATCGATCAATTTATGTATTCTTTCGGGAACCAGAGAACCTTTCCGCGGTTGCTTTGTTTGTTCTGATCCTTGCGCAGCCGGGCGGTGTCTAAAAGCGCGGATGCCGTTTCGCCGTCACGCCAAAACGTCGCCGAACCGAAGTTCAATTCGAGAACGAGCTTTTCGCCGGACAATTTTTCAAACGGATTGCCAAGAAACGCCCGGCCGATTCGGTCTTTGACCTCTTCTGCGATCGATTCGCCGGCAGTCGGAAGGACGGCGAGAAACTCGTCGCCGGCCGAACGTGTCAGGACGTCCATCTGCCGCAGTTGACTTTTGATGAGCCCCGAAGCGAATTCAAGTATGCGGTCGCCGACCAGGTGTCCGTGCTTGCTGTTTAGTTCATCGAAGTTCCGGACGTCAAAGGCGATCACGGTAAGAGGCCGTTCGTCGCGATATCGCTGCGATTCGGCGATCTGGTTCTCGAGCACCAGAAAAAAGCCGCGCTCATTGGGAAGGTTGGTCAAGGTATCGGTGAGCGCGTTCGAAACGCTGTTCTCGAACGCGAACGAGCTTGTAAAAAGAGGCGATACGCGTTCGGCCACGGCCTCGGCCAGTGCCTTCGATCCAGAATCGTACATTTCGGACGATTTTGAGTAGATGGTGATGATCGCAAAAAGGTCGGTTCCGCGGAAAAGCGGTACGGCCAATGCCGAGCCGAACTTCTCGTTCAATTCACGCGGTAGGACACGGCGATCGACGGCACCGTCCGCATCGAGCTGGCTTTCACGGCTGAGCATTGTCTTTGCCGCCAACGATCGATTCAGTTCCAAACCGCCCTTGCCGAATTTATCCGGATTTTCTCCGAATGCATATTTGATCGCGATCGATTGGTCGGATTCATTGACGAGGAACAAAACGCACGCCGCAAACGGGATGATCTCGTTGATCCGGCTGGCGACAAGGCGAAACATGTCGGCCGACTTGAGCGATGCGCCGAAGAAATCGCTCGCCTCTTCAAGCGCAAAGAGCTTGCCTTCGACCGATTCGCCGATCGGCTCGGTCGGAGCCGGGATCACCCGGCGGCGCATGATGATGAACAAAGAGGCACTGAGCGCGATGTACGCCGCGGCGATCGTCACGACGATCAAAGTCTTTCGTTCGTATGAGAGGCTCGAATTCGAAATCAGGAACGTGCCGGCAACGGCTGACACGGCAAACACTCCGGTGATCAGAAAGCTCGAGCTTTGCGGCACACTGATGTAACCTTTCTGATTTTTCTCCGGCATAACTGATTGCTCGCAGGTTGTGTAAAATCGCGCTAAATCGATGACGGTCAAGACGTTGTGACCGTAAAAAGAAGATACAGTCTGGAGTTATCTTCCGTCAACAATCGTTGATCCCGGAAATGAGTTAGGACAGGTGATTTTTCGGCGTCGGTGAAAGTCAACGTACACTCAGGTTCACACCCTTCAGCGCGGTTGTGGAACCATACGCGGCAGTCAAATTTTGTGCACCAATAATTGTTTGAGACATGTTTTACACTC
>JBGASE010000274.1:0-3112 GCA_044229875.1 Pyrinomonadaceae bacterium
TACAAAACGCCGTTCGGATTGCGTTTGCGGGCGACCGGTGAAAACCCGGCGGCGGCGGACGCGGCCGGCGTCAACGTCATCAGACTCCGGTATCTTGCGGTGGTGCTTTCGGGCGTGCTGGCTGCGGCGGGCGGCGCTTATCTTTCGATCGGGCAGAGCTCGCTGTTCACGCGCGGCATGAGCGCCGGCCGTGGATTTATCGCGTTGGCGGCTTTGATTCTCGCCAAATGGAAACCGGTCCCGGTACTTTTTGCCTGTCTCTTTTTCGGATTCACCGAGGCACTTTCGGTTTTGCTCCAGGGCGTGATCAAAATGCCGTCGGGCGAAGACATCCCGGTACAGTTCATCCAGATCATTCCGTATGTCCTGACGATCATCGTTCTTGCCGGATTCATCGGCCTCTCCCGCGCGCCGAAAGCCCTCGGGATTCCGTACAGCAAAGAGAAGTAGTTGTCGTCAGAGTTACACGTTTACGCGTGAGAGACTATCAAGTCAAAGTTACGCCTTCAGGTGTGAAGTGCGCGTTACGCCGGGCGATGAAAATGACAGAAGCGTTTATAAAACCAGAAATCACACGGGTGTTCGATCCGATCAAGTACCTGACTTTCCTGGCTCTGAATTTGCCGTTGGTCTTGATTCCAATTGTCGGCTTTTTGTTGATCTCGAAAGCCGGACTTCTTGACATTATCCCGACCGTCGTCATTTCGGTGATCATCGTTTTTCTTCAGTATCCGGTGCTGTTGATCGTTCGGCACTGGCTGCTAAAAACGGTCGTTTTTTATTTTTGCATGGCCCTTTTCCTTTTTTCGTACGGAATTTTCATCAGCTGGGGCATGGCGGCCGGCGGCTATCCGGCGGGTTCGGTTCAGGCGACACTCTACGGCGCAACGGTGATCGTCTTTTTCGGACATATTTTCGGTGGCATCTTCTTCCCCTTCATTGTACTTATCAATTGGCTGGTCCGGCGTTTGATCTTCGTCTACGAAATGCCGAAACACCAAGCCTGATCGCAAGGCACCAATACCGGACAACTTCTGAAATCGCCAGCCCTCAGTTTTCGTCGATTTTCTGCCATGTTGCGAATATGTTAATCTATGCGTCCTTATGACTTACGAAAATGCGGTCGAAGCCGCGGAGTATATTCGCTCAAGGTTCGATAAAAAGATTGATACCGTAATCGTGCTCGGAAGCGGCCTCGGCGCGTTCGCCGAAGAACTTCAGAACGCGGTCCGGATTCCGTATGGGGAAATCCCGCATTTTTCGCGCTCGACGGTTGAGGGACATGCCGGACAACTCGTCCTCGGCGAAATCGGCGGCAAAGTGATCGCCGTTCAACAGGGCAGATTTCATTTCTACGAAGGATACGAAATGGCGCAGGTCATCTTCCCGATGCGCGTTTTCGGCGTGCTCGGCGTCAAAAACGTCATCCTGACAAACGCCGCCGGAAGCCTTCGGACAAGCTTCAAACCCGGCACGCTGATCCTCATCCGCGATCATATCAACATGATGGGCGTCAACGCGCTTCGCGGCACGAATGACGAGCGGTTCGGGCCGCGATTCCCTGACATGACCGAGGTTTACGATCGGCAGTTTCAGGAACTCGCCTACGATGCCGCCAACCAGATGGCGGCCGAACGCGGCATTCCCCGATTTCTGTTTCGCGGCGTCTATTGCGCGCTTTCCGGCCCGACATATGAAACGCCGGCCGAAATCCGCGTCTTTCGCGTTCTCGGCGCGGACGTCGTCGGCATGTCGACCGTTCCTGAGGCGGTCGCCGCCCGGCATTCCGGCATGCGCGTTCTCGGCATCTCGTGCGTCACGAATCTCGGCGCCGGGCTTTCAGGGTTACCGATAAATCATGAGGAAGTAATGGAAACCGGCGCGCGTGTCGCGGACACCTTCAAGGAACTTCTGCGGCGCGTGATTGCGGAGATCAAATAGCGGCGAAGAATCAGGAATCGAAAGATGATCATCGGAATTTGCGGGGGAACCGGATCGGGCAAAACCACCATCGCGCGGCGGATCGTAGAAAGCGTCGGCGCGGAAAACGTCGTTCTCGTCGAGCAGGATTCTTATTATCGAAATTTGTCGGACATGCCGCTCGACGAGCGTCATCACGCAAACTTCGATCATCCGGATTCGATCGACAGCGACCTGCTCGTGAATCATTTGAAACGACTGCGTAACGGTCAGCCGATCGAAATGCCGCTGTACGATTTTGTTTCGCATACGCGGCAGGAGGAGAGCGAAACGATCCTGCCGAAACCGGTCGTGATCGTCGAAGGCATTTTGATCTTCGCCGAGTCGGCCGTGCTCGATCTGCTCGACGTCCGCGTGTTCGTCGATACGCCCGATGACGTCCGGCTCATCCGTCGGCTGCGGCGCGACGTCCAGGAACGCGGCCGATCGTTCGAACGGACGCTGTGGCAGTACGAACATACGATCCGCCCGATGCATTTCGAGTTTGTCGAGCCGAGCAAACGGCACGCCGACATCATCATTCCGGAAGGCGGCAATCCGGAGATCAGTACCGAGTTCCTGTGCGGACTGGTGCGCGAGAAATTATTGAAGGAAAAGGGAACAATTTGAACGAACAGGATTTAGTGAAAGCCGCGCTCGAGGTGCGCGAACGGGCGTACGCGCCGTTTTCGAATTTCAAGGTCGGCGCGGCTGTGATCGCGGCCGACGGAACGGTGTTCACGGGTTGCAACGTTGAGTCGGCAAGCTACGGCCTGACGGTCTGCGCCGAGCGCGTCGCGATCTGGAAAGCGGTTTCCGAAGGCGTTACCAGATTTACGCACATCGCCGTCGTCGCCGATACCGAAGAACTGACGCCACCATGCGGCGTCTGCCGCCAGATCATCTGGGAATTCTGCGGCGACATCCCGGTCACGTTCGGCAATCTCCATGGCAAAACCGAAACCGTGACGATGAAAGATCTTCTCCCGCGCGCGTTCGACATGAAGTTCCTTAGTCGGTAGACGGTGAAGTGCAGAGTGCAAAGTGCAGAGTGCAAAGTGCAAAGTGCAGAGTGCAGAGTGCAAAGTGCAGAGTGCAGAGTGCTTAGGGCCTATTATTGCTATGCCGCCACAGTCCGAAATGCAGAAGAATC
>JBGASE010000275.1:0-3094 GCA_044229875.1 Pyrinomonadaceae bacterium
CAGTTGGTAACCTGCGCATCAGGTGGAAACTCACTCAAGGGCAAAGCGATGTCAGACTTGGGAGTGATCCGCGGCGGGGCGTTCGCGGTTGACGGCGGTCTGGTCAAGGCCGTCGGCGCCGAGTCCGAAATTTTCGCCGACTACGAAAGCGAAACCGTGATCGACGCTGCCGGCCGCGCGGTCACGCCCGGCTTCGTGGAATGCCACACCCACATCATCTTTGCCGGCGACCGGCTTGATGAGTTCGAACTCAAGATCAAGGGCGCCGATTATCTCGAAATTCTCGCTGCCGGCGGCGGAATCCTTTCAACCGTCAGGCAAACGCGCGCCGCGTCAAAAGACCGGTTGATCGCCGAAACCGGTCGCCGGCTCGACAAAATGCTCGAGCTCGGCGTGACGACCTGCGAGATCAAGACCGGATACGGGCTCGACGAAGAAACCGAATTCAAGATGATCGATGTCTGGGAAGCGCTCGACGCCGTCCATCCCGTCTACACGGTGCCGACGTTTCTTGCCGCGCACGCCATCCCGAAATCGGATTTCTTAAACCGCGACGCGACGCTGACCGATGACCGGATCGCGGAAATGTATGTCGATCAGATCTGCAGCTCGATGATTCCGCGGCTCGCCGAGTGGCGGCGGCACGGCTACATCGACGAAGACCGCGTCGATTATCCGGAAAAACTCGCGAAGCCTTTTTTCGTCGACGTGTTTTGCGAGCGGAACGCATTCACCCGCGATCAGACAAAGCGCATTCTTGAAACGGCGATCGCTCATCATTTCAACATCAAGGCGCATGTTGACGAATTTACGAATCTCGGCGGCAGCCGGCTTTGCATCGAACTCGGCGCGACCTCGATCGATCATCTCGACGCGATCTCGGATGAAGAAATCCGGCTGCTTGCGACATCGGAAACGATCGGTGTTGTGACGCCGACGGTCAACTTCAATTTCGGTTCGGCGGAATTCGCGCCGGCCCGGAAGCTGATCGACCGCGGTTGTGCGATCGCGCTTTCGACCGATTACAACCCCGGCAGCGCGCCGTGCCCGAGCATTCCGAACGCGATGGCAATCGCCTGCCGTTATCAAAAAATTCTTCCGGCCGAAGCTTTTGCGGCGGCGACCATCAACGCTGCATTTGCCGTTGGTCTTGGCGCCAGGACCGGCTCGATCGAACCCGGAAAATGGGCTGACTTTTTGATTCTTGACACGAAAGATTATCGCGAAGCCGCATATGAATTCGGCGGCAATCCGGTTGCCGAAGTTTACAAAAACGGCCGGCGCGCGGTATAGGGCCTCAAACCATCTGACATGAATACGATAGAAATCAACGGCGAAAGCCTGACATTTGAACAGGTCGTTGAGGTCGCGTACGGCGACACGAAGGTGACACTTGCCGAAACCGCGATCGAAAAAGTTGAACGCGCCGCCGCCGCGGTCGACCGCCTGCTTGAACGCGGCGAAGTAGCTTACGGAATCACAACCGGTTTCGGCGCGCTCAAGGACAAGATCATCCCGCTCGATCAGGTCGAAACACTGCAGCGGAACATCGTGCTCAGCCACGCGGTCGGCGTCGGCGATCCGTTCGATGTTCCGACGACGCGGGCGATCCTGCTCATCCGGGCAAATACGCTGGCCCGCGGATATTCGGGAATCAGGCTTGAAACGCTTCGGCTTTTGATCGATTGCCTGAACAAGCGCGTTCATCCGGTGATCCCGAAGAAAGGATCGCTCGGCGCGTCGGGCGACCTCGCGCCGCTGGCGCATGCGGCATGTGTCCTCATCGGCGAAGGCGAGGCCGAATTCCGCGGAAAGGTCATGCCGGGGCGCGATGCGCTTCGGGCTGCCGGACTTGAACCGGTCGTCCTCAAAGCAAAAGAAGGACTTGCGCTGACGAACGGAACAACGATCATGACTGCCGTCGGCGTAGTTCAGACGCACCGCGCGCAACGGCTCGCCGATCTTGCCGAGCTCGCGGGCTGTCTTTCGCTCGAGGCACTCAACGGCACGGACGCGGCTTTCGATCCGCGGATCCATGAACTTCGACCGCATCCGCGGCAGATCAAATGCGCTGCAAATCTGAGGCAGATTCTCGCCGGTTCGGAATTCGTCCGCGGCAAGGATCCGAAGAATATTCAGGATGCGTACACGCTGCGCTGCATGCCTCAGGTCTACGGCGCGGTGCGCGATGCGATCGATTACGTTGAATGGGTCATGAGTCATGAACTGAATGCCGTCACCGATAATCCGCTCATCTTTTTTGACGAATCGGGCGAGCCGGAAATTATCTCGGGCGGCAATTTCCACGGCGAACCGCTGGCACTTTCGATGGATTATCTGGCGCTCGCGCTGACCGAGATCGGCAACATGTCGGAACGGCGGATCATGCGGCTCGTCGACGCCGACTCGAACGGCCACGTTTTGCCGCCGTTCCTGACGCGCAACAGCGGTCTCAATTCGGGGTTCATGCTGGTCCAGTACACGGCCGCGGCGCTGACCAGCGAAAACAAGGTGCTCGCGCATCCGGCAAGCGCCGACACGATCCCGTCGTCGGCGAATGTCGAGGATCACGTGTCGATGGGCGTCACGTCCGCGCTCAAGCTCTGCGACGTCGCTGAAAATCTCGAGCATATTCTGTCGCTTGAGTTGCTGAGCGCCGCGCAGGGAATCGATCTGCGGCGTCAGGACACCGGCATTGATCGCAAACTCGGAAACGGCACCGCGCCGGTCTACGCGCGGATCCGCGAAACTGTGCCCTTTATCGAGAACGACACGCTGATGTATCCGCATGTCGCCGCCGTCCGGGCGCTGTTGCCTGAACTTTGTTGAGACGCGTGGAATAATCGGTCATGCAAACGGCATCTATGCGATAGAAATGGTTGGAACAACGCAAAAAATCGATCTCGCGGACGCGTTCGCGCAAGTCATCCGTCAGGGTGTCGATGTCATCGCATCGCTGTCGGACGCGGTTTATCGCGGCGATGATCCGGAAACCTCGATCGGTGCGCATTTCAGGCACAACCTCGAGTTTGCCGAAGAGTTATTGCGCGGTTCGGAAAGTGGTGTGATCGATTATGCGGCGCGCCGGCGCGAT
>JBGASE010000082.1:0-14141 GCA_044229875.1 Pyrinomonadaceae bacterium
GATCCGCCGTTGTGAAGATTCTGAATCTCAGAGTAATAGGAACTGATCCGTGACTTGAGAAAATCTATCAGTGACTGTAAATCGGCCTTTTTCTTCTTGTTCCTGCATTTTCGTTTCTGATCTTCAAGTTTATCGATCAACTTTTGTAGGTCGGCGATCTTGTTTTGGTACTCGACGGTCTTCCGGTTGATATATTCGACAGATCGCTCGCCGAACGGTTCCACAAGTCTTTCAAGGAATCCGCCCGCGACGCCGCCGACACCTTTCTCGCCGGTTGCGTCGAAGTAATTCACCGGATCGCCGAACGCGTAAGTGTAAAAATTGGTGTCACCGCCACCGAACAGAAGCCTGTCCTTGATGGTCCATCTTCCCGTTTCGGCATCGTAGTCTCGGGCGCCGAAACGACTCAGGCGCGTATGCGAATCGTAAATTCCCCCGGCAAATCCAAATGGCTGGAAATTCGGATTCGAATCGAAAAGGACCACGCCGAATTCGTCGTAATCGATCCGCTGCGCAACGGCTCCGGTTGTGACGTTGACGACCAGCCGGACGCTTCCGACCTGATCGCAGATGATTCGGTACGCAACTCCGTTCCTGATCATGTAGTCCGGCGTATTCGGTCGGCTGGCGTAAACGAAGCGGCTCACGGGCGTACCACCGGCATCGAGTTCGGCGATCGGTTCAAGTTGGTCGCGATACAAGAATCCCTGAATCAGACTGCCGTTTACCTTCTTTCCGATCCGACGGTTTTGACCGTCGATCAGATACTCGATCTGGGTCCCGTCGGGCATCGTGACATTTCTCAGATTGCCGATCACGTCATAAGAATACGACGTCGTCGCCGAACCGGACGTCTTGCCCGTCAGTTCTCCTCCGGGCGAATAGGTGTAAACGGTTGAGCCATATGTTGTTAAGCGATCCTGCGCGTCGTACGTCCCGGATGTTGTCGAACCTCCAACATCGACGCTCGTCCGGTTGCCGTTTGAATCGTATCCGTAAGTTATCAACGGCGGCGCATTGTTGACCGACACCGTTGACAGACGACCGGTCGAATCGTACGCATAGTTGAAATTCGTTGAAACTCCGCCGATCTCTTCGGTTTTCTGAGTGATTCGTCCAAGCTTGTCGTAAGTGAAATCGACACCGTAAAACGGCGTAGAGTTGAACGACGCTGTGTATGATACCGTTTCCCCAAAGCCGTTGTACTCGGTTGAATCGGTCACATTTCCAAGGGAAGTCGACGTTACGAGCGCGTTTTCGGCATCCCGCGTCAAGGTCATGCTTCCCGCTGCGGTGAGCAGGTTGTCCAGGTCGTACGAAAAAGGGATCGGATTTGCGTCGTTGACGCTTTCGGACGCGACCAGAAGATCGTTGTTGTATGTGACGGATACGCTTCCGGCGACCGTTCCGGTCCATTCCTGCCGGACTGGGAGAAATCCCGCGTATTCAAATGCCAGAGTTCCGGTGCCCGGCGGAGTAATGGCGGCAAGCTGTCCGGCTGTGTTGTAGCTGAACAGATAACTGCCGTTGGGAATGTTTACGGACTCGATCTTGCCGTCTGCGCCGTATATATAGTTGATTTCGAGCGCGTCCGGCCGTGTGATCCTGGTGATCTGCTTGTCGAGATTGTACAGGTAGTTCGTCGTGCTGTTCCCACCCACGCCGGGCGCAGTGTAAGACGATACGAGATTTCTCGAGTTGTAACTGAAGGTGTGCGCCGGACGTCCCGGCGGCGTGATCGTCGTCAGAAGCCCGTTCGCCAGATAACCGAAACCGATTTGCCTGTTGTCGGCCAACGTCTGCCGCGTCACCCGACCGGCGAGGTCATAGGTGAATTCCTCGGTCTGATTCAGCGGGTTCGTTGAGGACGACAAAAAACCATTCGGACCGTAC
The DNA here is from genome assembly GCA_044229875.1 of Pyrinomonadaceae bacterium. Classification (GTDB taxonomy): domain Bacteria; phylum Acidobacteriota; class Blastocatellia; order Pyrinomonadales; family Pyrinomonadaceae; genus JAFDVJ01. The sequence continues at coordinate 1,894 of JBGASE010000082.1, forward strand.
GAAAACGTATTGGTTCTTGACGCCGCACCGCTTCCGCTGGTGGTTGAACCCAACCGGCCGCGCGTATCGTAGCTCAGGTCGAGCGAATTGAGGTTTGCAAACTGAACATGGGTCGGTTTGTGGTTGATATCGATGACCGTCGTCGTTTGACGGTTCATCGGTGTTGTGTCAAGTGTTGTCAGATCGTTGACCGTGAAAACGCTGGCGTAGCTCTTTCCGTTAAGTCTGAACAATTCCGATTTTGAAACCAAACTCAGCGGATCAAAGGGATTCGACAGTACGACCGATTTCGATAACTCAGAATTGAAGACGACGCCGTTCGAGAGATTGACGTTATGCAGCGCGCTGTACGGCGAGAGCATCGCCCACCGCGGATCCGGAGCGAGCACGCTTTCGCTCTGCGTTCCGTTATCTTCGACGCTAGTTACACCGCCGTCCGCGCCCTCCGTTTCAACTGTCTGTGTATTGTCGGGTGATTCGTAAGTGTTTCGGACATCACTGTTGTCAAGGTTCTCCCGTTTGAATGTCGCGACGCGTCCGAGCGAAGTTGAATGCGTAACGGTATAACTGTTTGACGTCTGACTGCGGCTAAGTGTCTGGAAACCGCTTGCGGCGTCGTCATCCCGAACCAATCGTCCCAACGCATCGAAAGTAAACGATGTCTGATTGCCGAGGGCATCGGACTTCGTCAACATCAGACCGCCTGTGGTGTATGTGAACTGTTCTGTTTCGCCTTGCGGATCGGTGATCGATTCAAGAAAGCCATTGTCATCCAGCTCAATCGTCGTCAGCTGATTGTACGGACTCTGGATGCCGGTCGGGTTGCCGGATCCGTCGCGTGTTACCAAGGTGATGTTGCCATAGCCGTCGGTGACCGACTGCAATCGTCCTGAGGCGTCGTATCCGAAATCGTACTTGACTGAATTGGTCAGCGCATTCAAGGTTTTGAGGTGCTTGCCGAGCGGATCGAACATGTAAATCTCGTCTCCATCGGAGGACGGAATCAGAATATCCTGGCCTGAATAGCTGGGCAATATTGACCGGATGTTTCTAACCCGGTTACCCGATTGCTCGGCGGTCAGGACGTTCCCGTTCGGCGCGATCGTCAATCCCTTCGGTTCGATCAATCTGGTTGACAGTGCCGGAGTACCGTCGCCCTCAATTCCGGTCTTTGTCGTTCCGGCGACGATCGACCTGACTCCGGACTGGTCGATCCGGAAAATATTCCCGTTGAAAGGTGACGCGACGTAAAGATCATCGCCGGTTCCGACGAGCAGATCGTGGGGGTCGCAAACCCTGAGCAAACTCAGATCGCCGACGTTCGGATCATCTGTCAACGCCTGATTGCAAACTTCGGCGTTCGAGACTACTCGGATTATTCCGTTCGTGCCGACTTTGTAAATGCGGTCGTTTTCACCATTGTCGTCCGAAATGTAAATGTTTCCCGCCGAATCCTGTGCGACGCCTCTGGTTTCGCCGAGACAGGCCGAACGTGCTGGCACGTTGTCGCTGGGGCAATTCTGATTTCCGCTCCCGGCGATCGTTGAAATGACGCCGTCAGTCGCGATCCGGCGGACACGCCGACTCATTCCATCGGCCACAAAGAGTGTGCCGTCGCTCGTGAGATCGATGTATTGCGGCTTGTTCAATGTCGCGTTCAAGGCGTTTCCGTCGTCGCCGCAAATATCGGTAGGAACGCACTCGGCGCCGGTTCCGGCGACCGTATCAATCGTCCCGTCCGGGGCAACTTTTCGGATTCGATTTGAATCGGAGTCCGAGAAATAAAGACTCCCATCGCTGGCAACCGCCAGATCGGTCGGACCCGCAAGCTGTGCCAGAAGTGCGGGGCCGCCATCGCCGCAAGCCGACATCGGGGCGCAGGTCGAACCATCTCCGGCGATCGTCGTGATCATACCCGTCGCCGATACCCGGCGAATTCGCTGATTGATCGAGTCGGCGATGAAGTATGAACCGTCGGGACCGACCGCGACGCCGGACGGACCCGAAAGTTCCGCGTTGATCGCCGGCCCGCCGTCGCCGCCGAAGCCGGAGTTTCCGGTTCCGGCCGCGCCCGAAACGACATCGTTTACCGCCTGAACACTTCGACGCTCGCCATTGCCTTCATACAAAACGCGCCCGTTCGGGTCGTAAACATGGTGGACGTTAAGGCTCCAACCACCGATACCGCCGGTTCGGCTCCAATCTACATTGGAGACGAGGACCCGACGCCGTTGAATGAATTCGATCTCTCGGCGCGTGAGACTCCCGACGATCTGCGTACCGGTCCCCGGGCTCGCAAAATTGAAAGCTTCCTGGTAAACGCCGTCGTAAACATAGGAGATCAGTATGTCCGCGGGCTGATTCCCCTGTACAGCCCTTCCGAATGCATCCATGCCATCCCAGGTGAAGGCGAAATTCTGATTCGTGACCGGTCCAAATGTCTGCTGAAACGTGCGGCCGAGGATCTCGATTGTCAGCCTGATCTCACGCAAACTGGCCGGTACCGTCGCCCCGCTCACCGGGATGATTAGCGAACGATTCGAAACCCGGCCCTTTTGACGCGCGCTGTCATAGCGAAGGAAAAACGGAGTACCGGCAATTTTGCTTTCCTCACTGAGAGTCTGATTTTTGAATCCGATGACGCAACCTGCGCCTTCACATTCATCGTCCTCGCAAGTGTCACATTCCGGCTCCGGGGCTGACGGCGGCTCGGCATCGTCCGGCGGGCCAAACCCCCAATTCGAATCCCACGGCGTGAAATGACTTACCGGAACGCGCCAGAGAACGGTATTCGATGCATAAAGCTCGGCAAGTTTCGCGCGTTCTGCGAGGCTCACACCGAGTGCGGCATACGCCGCGTCGCTCGCCGGATTACCCGAACCGTCTACGTCAAGTTCCGCCGTGCCGCCGGATGTCGATAGAATCTTCACGACCCGGCCATTTACCGAAGGGATCCATGTTCCGGTGGTCGTATCATACGATCCCGACGGAACGCTTATTCCGACGGGGAAATTGAGAAAATTCTCATTGTACTGAACGACGGGCTGACTAAAGCTGACATCGGTTGCACCAACAGCAACTGCTTCATCGACCGAGTATTCCGCTGCGTAGGTGTAGGCGCTCGACGGCGGAAGATCGCCCGGCATTGCTTCGGGACCATCGGGACCGACGGTAAACTCCGTCGCCCGGACATGCAATTCGTTCAGGTTGCGGATCGTGTTATCCGGCAAGGTCATCGTCGCCAGAGTGCCTTGTTTGAACAGAAGTCGCGAACGGCGTGATCCGCTGGCGTCACTGCTGACGCCGCTTTCCGCAACCTGTATCGGATCGTCGGAGGTCAGATCAATGAAGCTGACGGCGCCGTCAAAGGTCAGCATCACGACATCGTCGAGCTTTGTGTATTCCTGCCAGTCAACTTCTTCTTCTCGTTGCACAGAGATGAAGCCGGGCTTTTGATACTGGATCGTCAGATCTCCGCCGCCGTTGACGACGAGGTCAAACATTCCATCGGCTCGGGTTCGTGTCTGACCGAGTTCGGAATGTCCGAGAACGGAAACTTTGACGTTGGTGATCGGGTTTCCGCTCCGGCCGACGACACGCCCGCGAATCAGCCCAATGCGTTCGGTTTTGATGGCGGCCGGATTAACGCCGGTTTGGATCGGGTTGATGCCGGTGTAGAGGAATTCCGTCGCTTTCCCGATGTTGGTCGGAACGGTAGTGTCGAGGATCGGTGCCGTTTGGGCCGGATCCGGAGGCGGCGGTGTCGGATCGGCGTTCACTGTGATCGTGACATCGTCACTTGTCGTGAGATAACCGTCCGTCGCCGAAAGCCGGAGTACATAGGTCCCCGGTTGGCTGAAGATGGCGGCGGTCTGAAGATTGGAGGCGGCCGAAAACAATGTGCTTTCCGGGCCGCTGATCTTGCTCCAGGAGACAGTAATCGGGTTGCCGACGCCGTCGTCATTTGCGGTTCCGGATAGGTTCAGGGTGTTCGGCAGAGTAACCGACTGATCGTCACCGGCGAAAACCACCGGCGCAAGATTCGGGGCCTGCCGAACCGAGAAGCTGCCGTTGGGAAACTCGATGTATCCGACGCGTTCCTCAGCGGCAAGATTGACGCTTACCGCAAAAGAAATGCTTCCGTTACCTCGACCGTAGGGATTTCCGGTGACCGCCAGCCAGGGTGCGCGTGCGATTGCGTCCCAGGCACATTCTCCGCTTCCGGCGACACCGATCGAACCGGTTCCGCCGCCGGCGCCGATTTCGGTCAAAGGCGGAGTGAATTGCAATCGGCATTGCAGTTGTGCTTTTCGCGACTGTCGAACGGTATGGGTCAGCGTCCCGATTGAAATCGCCGCCTCGCGCAAGATGAGCGTTTCATTTTTGACGACGCGGTAATTTACAATTCCGTTTCCGGTGCCGCTTTGGCCGCCGGTCAGTATGAGCCAGGGCGCATTCGAACCCGCGGTCCAACTGCAATCGGAAGCCGCGGAAACCGCGAAGGATCCCGTTCCTGCCTCCCACTGAAAAACGTTTTCAATCTGCGAAATTGATGTTGCACAAGTCCCGTTTCCCGAATCCGTGAGGTCGATCGGTGCAAATGTCACCTGATCAACTTCGGCGCCGGACATTATTCCTTCCGCGTCAAAGCCGCTGCCGTTCCACCTGATCACTACGAGTTTTCCGGACTTGCGGTCGGTCAACAAGATTTCACCCGACTTGCCGTGGAACGAACTGTTTGAGATCTGATAGATGCGGCCGTTTCGCTGGTCGGTGGCAAACAAATTCTCACCCTCATGAACGAGGTCAAGGTCGACGGTTCTGAATTCGAGCGGATAAAATGCCGCCGCACCTTGTGGCTCGATAACAAAAATTCCTGCGAGTTCGGGAGCACCGACAAGAAGTTTTCCGGCAAGATCTCCGTAAAGCGAAGAATTGTCCGGTATCGCGATAATGCCACCGGGTTCCGTCGGCAACGTGAATGCCGCTTCGGCGCGATTATCAGGCGCAATCCTCCAAATCCGGCCGCTTCCGTTGGCGGCGTAAACAGCATCGCCGCGGGCAGTCAATCCGACGATCGGTGAATCTTCGGTGGGGAGAATGAGCTTGTCCGATCGTGTCCCGTCGGCTGAAGTACGCTGCAACTCCCCGTTCTCGAAACCGACGAAGACATCGCCGGTCTGAAATCCTGATCCGGCCCGGATTGAAATCAGACTTCTGACGGCGGGAAACTCGCCTGAAAGAAACGGGCGAAGTTCGTCCCGCGCAACGATCGAGATCGGCGGTTCGGCGGCCGAGGCGAGTAGGAGATTGCCAAACGGTGAATGAAACTCAACAGCCCTAGGATCGCGAAGACCGGATCGGACCTCGATCATACCGCCCTTCGGCCCGCTTTCCGGGGTCTGTCGGAGCGCTTCCGATGAGGCGTTGCTCGGAGCAGTATTTTCCCAAATAAGAAAAATCCCTGAAATGATCGGAAGTGCGACCGCAATAAGTGCAAGCATGCGCCCACGTTGACTGGGTTTCACCATCCGATTACCTCCGATCTGTTGATTCTATTTGATCCAACGGCTAGCATCCTCAATAGCTCGGGACGTGAGAAGCATTCATTTTCGGCGATCCCGGATTGCAACACGTGCAGTGCGCGCGCCGATCGCTGAATGCCTGCGAAGACGGCAACAGGTTGAGATGGATAATGATCAAGGGGGCGGTCGTTCATCGCATTTCAAGTTCCGCATTTTCCCGGAACCGGCTCCCGATCTGAATCGGGTACGTACGCAAGCACGACCACCAATGGACCTGATTTTCGGAACGTACGCAACCGTCAGCAAAACTCGAAGCCGCTGAGTCGAACGGAACGAAAGTCGTTCGAATCGGACCCGGAATTCGCCCAAATACCAGTTTCGGCGAAACGGTTAAGGCCCGAAATCGATTGATTCCGCGATTATATACCCGATTCTTGGATTGTCAAGCTTTTTCGTTGAATCGATCGCAAAAAATGCGCTTTGATCGCGAAATTGCTTTATCCGATTACATCGCGGAGCCAGACTCAGCGACGCTAGGTCAGTTCTGAATCGTGCAATCGCTATGAAAATGTCATGAGAAGCTTCGGTCGGCGCCGCGCTTTGGTCATCTGCTCGTACGCATAAGCGATCGCGATAAGCACGGGTTCGGAAAAAGCCCGTCCGAAGAACGAGATCCCGATCGGGAGTTCAGCGATGAAACCGGCCGGAACCGTGATGTTCGGATATCCGGCAACCGCCGCGAATGACGAACTTCCGACATAATTTGCCGGCGAGTCGCCGTTGACGAGATCGATCAGCCACGGCGGCGAATTCGACGGCGCGACGATGGCATCGAGCTTTTCTTTGTCCATCACGAAATCGATTCCCTGATCCTGCGTCATGACCTTGCTTTGAAGCAGTGCCAGCCGATAAGCACGCTCGTTCAAGTCCCCTTTTTCCTGCGACTTGAGCATGATGTCCTGACCGAAATACGGCATTTCCTTCGCCGCGTTCGACTCATTGAATTTGATCAGATCGGCCATCGACCGAACGCGTCCGCCGCGGCCTTCGAGATATGCGTTGAGATCCGCCTTGAATTCGTAAAGAAGTACTTCGTATTCGGCATCGCCGAACTTGCCGAACGTCGGAATCGAGATATCGATTACGTCGGCGCCGCCGTTCCGCAATGCGTCAAGCTGCGACTCCATCAGTTTGTCGACGCGTTCGTTGGTCCCGAAATATTGCCGCATGACGCCGATCTTCCGGCCTTTGAGTCCATCCGCCTTGAGAAACTGCGTGTAATCGGACGATCCTCTTGTCGCTTGTGACGTGATCGAATCGGCCGGATCCGTTCCGACAATCGCACTCAGAACTGCGGCCGCATCGGCCACGGTCCGGCACATCGGTCCGGCCGTGTCCTGTGAATGCGCGATCGGAATGATGCCCGATCGCGAAACCAGCCCGAGTGTCGGTTTTATGCCGACGATGCCGTTGATCGACGCCGGACAGACGATCGAGCCGTCGGTCTCGGTTCCGATCGCGATCGCTGCGAGATTTGCCGCAATCGCCGCGCCCGAACCCGACGACGAGCCGCACGGTGTACGGTCAAGAACATATGGATTGCGCGTCTGGCCGCCGCGCCCGGACCAGCCGCTGGAAGACTGATTCGACCTGAAATTTGCCCATTCGCTGAGATTCGTTTTGCCGAGAATGACGGCTCCGGCATCACGCAGTTTGCGGGCGACGAAGGCATCGGCTTTCGGCGGCGGCGCGTCAACGAGCGCCAGCGAACCGGCCGTCGTCTTCATTTTGTCGGCGGTGTCGATATTGTCTTTGAGGATCACCGGAACGCCATGCAGCGGTCCGCGGATCTTTCCCGCCTTGCGCTCGGCATCCAGTGCGGCGGCGATTGCGGCGGCGTCAGGATTGAGCTCGATGATCGAATTGATTTTCGGATCAATCGCCGCAATTTGCTTTTTGTAGGCGATTACGAGGTCGGACGCGCTTGTCAGTCCGCTTCGCATCGCGTCCTGAAGCGAGCTGACGGTTGCCTCTTCAATGTCGAATGCAATGGCCGCGCCCTTAGCCTGCCGTTTGCCGATGATCGCGGCCGCGCCGATTGCGCCGAGCCCCAAAAACTCTCTTCGTTTCATTGTTTTTCCCTCGCTTGTTTCAGGTACGTCCGAGCCTCTTCAAAATTAGGCTGAACTTTTAGAGCCTGCTCGAAAAGTCCGACGGCTTCCGTGTTCCGGTTCTGCATCAAGAGGATTCGACCGTAGATCGTCAAAATCCGAGGATCGTTCGGTGCCGCCGCCAAAGCCCCCTCGATCTGACGGTTTGATTCCGTGAAATCTCTCATTTCGGCCAAAACCAATGCAAGGTAAGCGCGCGAATCAGGGCGTTGCGGCGCGATGGAAACGACGCGCGTCATGTTTTCAAGCGCTTTTGGGACGTCCTTCATTTCGGCGTAAGTCGCCGCGATCAGTCGGAAACCGTCGAAAAACAGTCCGGAATTCTGAGCGGCGGCGGAAAGGCTCATGGCGTCCAATAAAACCCGCTCGGCTTCCTCGGCACGCCCCGCAAAAGCATATGAACTTGCGAGGTTCACTTGATACGGAACCGAGTCCGGTGAAATTGCAACGGCTTTCTCAAAATTCTCACCGGCAAACGCGTATCTGCGTTGCTGCATTCCGATAATGCCGAGCGAGTTGAAGGCCAGCGCATTGGTGGAATTGGCGGCGATGGCATCAGTGCAATATCTCTCGGCCTCGGTAAGGCGATTGGCGGCGAGAAAATGCAGACAGAGATTATGGGCGATCAGCGAATTGCCCGATGTCACCGACAGAGTGTGCTTGAAGATGGTTTCGGAATCACGCCACCGCGAAGTCTGCTGAAAGCTCACGATCGAAAAAACAGCAACGGCCGCGGTTATTGCCGCTCCCGCAAACCGTTCACCGCCGTAACGTACGGCAATATCAGCGCCGCCCCAGACAAGCATGATAAAAAGTCCGAAATAGGGGATGTACGTGTATCGGTCGGCCATCGACTGTATCCCAACTTGGATCAATCCGATCACCGGTACAAGCGTCCCGAGATACCAAAGCCATCCGATCAGCATGTATCTCCTGCTCTTGTATTGATGTATGCAGAGACCTGAGATCGCGATAAGCACGATCATCGGAACGGCGACGTCGGTAAGTCCGATATTCGAATTATAGGGATACGCGAGCGCCAAATTTCGGGGAACGAAAAGCATCACGATATATCCAAAGAACGATGCGACTGCGTTCAGCACCCGAGTTCCGAAAGAAAGAAACTCCATCGCGTCGGTAGCTCCGGCGGACTTCTGAGCAAGCAACGTGATATAGGCCGAGACTGCGCTGAGCACGAAAAGCGGGGTTTTTTCGATCATCGCCCTGAGCGCGCCGCGTGCCGAGCCAATTCTGCCGAGCGGCCAGAAATCCAACAGAAGCAAAACAAACGGTAGCGTTACAACCATTGGCTTCGACATCAGGCCGCAGGTGAAGAGTATGACAACCAGCCAGTATCGTCCGGTTTTCAGAAATGCGGCGAATTCATCGTTCTTCGCGCCCTCGCTTTTTGAATACGACGTGTACGCGACAATCGTCACCAGCCAGAAGAATGCGGACAAAACATCCTTTCGTTCTGAGATCCACGCAACTGATTCAACATGCGCCGGATGAATCGCAAAAAGCGCGGCGACCGCCAACGAACGCCAGAACGATCCCGTAAGCCGATTCAGCGCAACGAATGCCAGAAACGAATTCAGGGCGTGAAGCACGAAGTTGGTGGCATGGTGGCCGCCGGGCTTCATCCCGAAAACCTGTACGTCCGCCATATGTGAAATCCACGTCAACGGATGCCAGTTTGCTGAGTGAAACTCGGTGAAAGCCCAAACGACTGAATTCCATGCTAGTCCGGCAGCGACCGGCGCGTTGGAATAAACGTATTGATCGTCGTCAAGATTAATAAAATCAAAGCCGGATGTTTGCCAGAAGACGCCCGTCACCAGTGCGATGAGCATGGCGAGCGGAAAAACGTTTCCTTTTGATTCCAGCTTCCTAATCAGCGACATTTTCAATTGAGTTGGGTTCGATCGCCTGATAACACGTCGGCAGGAGCCTCCGGCCGTTTTCGTAGAAACTGCGTGACCGGTAGAAATTCATCTTTTGAAGCCGGAACTGCAATGAGGTCATCAAAACCCCGAGGCCATAACGGACGGATCGCCGGAAGTTGATCGACGAAGCCTCTTCGAAATACCGCGTCGGGCAACTTATTTCGCCGATACGATGCCCGAAAAAGACGACCTGCGCGATCATTTGGTTATCGAAGACAAAATCGTCCGAGTTTTCTTCGAGCGGCAGCGCTTCAATGACTTCACGTCGAAATGCACGAAATCCGGTATGGTATTCGCTCAGCTTTTGCCCGATCAGCAGATTCTGAAAGAGCGTCAACGCCCGGTTCGCAATATATTTGTAAACCGGCATCCCGCCTTCTATCGCTCCGTTGCCGAGTATTCGCGAACCGAGCACGCAGTCATACTCACCGTAGGCGATCATTCCGGCCATCGGGACGATAAGCTTGGGCGAATATTGATAGTCAGGGTGGACCATGACGACAATGTCCGCCTCATGCCTCAGCGCCTCGCGATAACATGTTTTCTGATTCCGGCCGTATCCGAAATTGCGTTCATGTTGAAAGACCGTCAGCCCGAGTCGATTTGCGAGTTCGACGGTCTGGTCACTGCTGGCGTCATCAACAAGCAAAATTTCATCGACGATATCACGCGGAATCTCAGCGACCGTTTGCTCAAGCGTGCGTGCCGCGTTGTATGCGGGCATGACGACGATGATCTTCTTTCCGTTGAGCATTTCAGAAAATCGTCTATTTCTTGAGTTTCATCAGGCTTCCCTGTCCGCTGATCTGTCTCGATGAGGCGCGGGCGACGTCTTCGGCCTTTTTGAAGGCACGCAAGAAGTTCTCACCGAGCACCTTTCGGATTTCGGTTTCCGTATAGCCGCGTCGCAGCATTTCGTACGTGATCAGCACCAGATCTTCCATGCCGTTCATCCCGTCGGGCAGCAGCGGGACGCCGTCGAAATCGGATCCGAGACCGACGATATCGATCCCGGCGACCTTCTTCATATGATCGATGTGATCGACGATACGCGTGTACGACGGTACTTTGATCGGGTAAGTCGCAAGCAGTTTGCGTTCCGCCTCATTGAATCCGGCCTGGTTGCCCTTGAACTGCTCGCGCAGCGCCTCGATCTGCGACCTCAGTTTCGCCGCGCGCTCATTTTCGGCTTTGTTGTAATCGTCATCAAGAAATGCCGGATAAAAATTAATCATCATCACGCCGCCGTTCTTGGCGACCCGGCGCAGAACGTCATCCGGCACGTTACGCGTGTGGTTCGCGATGCCCCGTGCCGATGAATGCGATGCGATGACCGGTGCGGCCGAAATGTCGAGGACGTCGTTCATTACCTTGTCGGAAACATGTGAAATGTCGATCAGCATCCCGAGCCGGTTCATTTCCTTGACAACTTCTTTACCGAACGGCGAAAGCCCGTTGTTTTTGACTTCACCGCGATGCGCGTCGGCCCAATCGTGAGAAACGTTGTGAGTCAGCGTCATGTACCGAATCCCGAGCCGGTAAAAGTTGCGCAGCGCGTAAAGCGAGTTTTCGATCGCGTAGCCACCTTCGATTCCCATCAACGCGCAGATCTTGCCAATCTTTTTCGCTCGCCGGATCTCATCGGCCGTCGTGCAGCTCATCAAAAGCTGCGGATGACGCTCAACTTCACGATTCGTCGCGTCGATAAGATCCATCGCGCGCCGCATCGCGCCGCCCGTCTTCAACGTTTCACCTGAAACATAGATCGAGAAAAACTCGCCGGTGATCCCCGACATCCGGAACCGGTTCAGATCGGTGTGAAACGGGTCGCCGTCGAGATGGAATTTGCCGATCGAGTTTGTCGAGAGATCGAAATCCTCGTCAACCATCGGTGAAGTGATGTCGTTGTGGCCGTCGACGATGATCGCCTTTTTATGGATCTTGACGGCCTGCGACCAGAGTTTCGCATCGGCTCCCGGCGGCATCGTCTGTGAAAATGCGGAAATTGACAGCGAAAGCAGCAAAAGGACGGAGATTACGTTTTTCATATCGGATTATAATAGGGAAGATTTTGAAGTAGTCTAGCCCGAATCAGGAAGATTTGCCAGTTTTCGGAATTGGCGATCTCGATCGTCTGCACGACCGTCGGCGTTTATCTGAAGTACTGGCACGCGGCTTGCGAATCGGTTCAATCGCGGGCGCGCCAAACGGGTCCAAAGCACGTTACTTCGAGCAAATCGGAGGGGTGCGGGGGCGCGTCCCGCGTCAACTCCATTCAATCTGACACGATGCGCCTATCAGTTTGACCGATGTCCTCGGAATTCGGATGAATTGGGGATTCAGGAGCGCCGACCCGACCGCCGCTCCTGAAACCTGGTCGTATTTCCAATTCGATCCGCACGCGATTGCGATCCGGATCGAATCTACTTTGCCCCCTTAACCCATTTATCGAACCAGGCGACCTGTTCGGCAAGGACAGTCTCGATCGATTCGCGTCCGGCGTAACCGTGCGATTCAAGCGGAAGCATCACAAGCCGCGCCGTTCCGCCGTTACCCTGAATCGCAGCGAAAAGCCGTTCCGACTGGATCGGGAATGTTCCCTGATT
>JBGASE010000276.1:0-3079 GCA_044229875.1 Pyrinomonadaceae bacterium
AGCATCGCCGTGAGTCCGAACAGCGTTGTCGGATACACATTGCTCAGTTCGCTTCACCAACGCCGCGGCAGGCTTGATGAGGCCGAAAAAGTGCTTGGCGACGCGTTGCGGATTGTCTCGCTTAATGAACGCAAACGTCTGGCGCGCGAATATGAGACGCTTGGCGACGCGTTTCTGAAGATCTCAAAATCCGGCGACGCCGCGCGGCTTTACCGGCAGGCGATGGCGCTTGATTCAACCCGCACGATCCTGACCGAGAAGATCGCCCGAAGCCGTGACTGATTGCGCCGGCGCGGGTCGGCATTTTGTCCGGATTGCATCGGTCCGGCAAATCTGAAATCCCCCGATCATTAAGTCTTTACCTCAGCAGGCGTTCTTTTGCCGGAGCGCCAGGTCATTCAAGGATAAAGTCTTAATGTCAGTTGCAACCGTAAGAAAAACGATCATGCTCTACTGTCCGAAGTGCCGAAGCACATACGAAGAAGGAACGCAGCGGTTCTGTTCGAACGACGGTGGCCGGCTGCTGCCGGCAACGCCGAAAAGCGATTCCGCGACGCCGTCGGGCGGCGTTTTCACAAGCATTCTCGGGAAACTGCCCAACAAGAATGCCGGTGACAAGTTACCCGTTTCGAAATCGGTCATCAAACCCAACTTCGAGCAACCAACGACACCGGAACCGGCAAAGCCTCATATGCCGATCAGCAAGATATACGAAGCGCAGCGACAGATTGAACAGGCTCCGATAGCGTTTGACGATGAGGATTCGCTGCTTGAGCTTGACTTTGATATCGCGCTCGACGCGCCGGCGGCCAAGAACGCCATTCCTGATGAGAAGATCGCCGCGCCGATTCCGGAAGCTGTCGTTACCGAGAAGCGGGAGCCGCCGAGGCCTCAGCCGAAACCCGTCAATATTTACGAGATTCCATCGGGAACGGCCGAGATCGGAGATCGTTCCGCAAAGCCCGCAGGACGTTTGGCGCTCAGTTGGGAGACCCCGAGCGTACTTGTCGGCCAAACGGTGAAGGGCCGATATGTCATCAAAGAGCTGATGGGTGATGACGAAGATTCGCTCGAATATCTTGCCGAGGATCAGATAAACGAGGCGAAGCGCGCCGTCGTCCGCGTTTATATGGACGACGAAGCGTACCAGCAGCACTTTGCCGAAGAGCGCATTTCGCTCGCGCACCTCAATCATCCGAACATCTCCGCGGTCTTCGATTCCGGGGAACTTCCCGAAGGCTTCCGATTCGTCGTCAGCGAATATGTTGACGGACAATCGCTTTCCGCCGCGCTGCGGGCTTCGGGCCAGTTCAACACCAAACGGGCGGCACGTGTCATCCGTCAGGTTTCCTACGCACTCAGCGAAGCGCACGAAAACGGGATTCTCCATCGCAATCTCAAACCGGAGAATATTATGCTGACGGTAACCGAGGCCGGAATCGAGCAGGTCAAACTCGTCAATTTCGGATTGTCGAACCGTTACTGGAACGAGTCTGACCTGGTTTACAAGTCGCCCGAGGAAGTGCGCGACGAGGCGGCGACGTTTGCTTCCGAGATCTTTTCGCTGGCGGTTGTCGCATATGAGATGCTGACTGCCCGATTGCCGTTCAACGCGCTTTCGGAACGCGAGTTGTTGAACGCTCAGGAGCGGGGAATGGCCGTTTTGCCGTCATCGCTGCGGCTCGATGTTCAGGCGCTTGCCGACAAGATCCTTGAGAAAGCGTTTAGTTTTGATGCTCCCGATCGCTATCCGAAAGCGCGCGATTTTGGCGACGCGTTCTTCAACGCGCTGACCGCGGTTTCGCCGTGGGAAGAGCAAGCGGCGATCACTCCTGAAGCGCCCGCTTCAGTCGTCCGATCCGAAACCGAGCCGGCACGCGAATTCGTCGTCGTTCCGCCGATCGGCAAGCCCGATACGGTCAACGATGTCGCTCCGGTCAACGGCGATATCCATATTGCGCCGGACTGTGAGATTGGCGAAGAACACATCGAACCGGAAGTCATCGCACCGGCCGAGAACGATCAAATGTGGATCAAACGCTCGCCCGAACTTCCGCAAACGACCAACTGGATGTGGGGCATTCTTCCGATAGTCGGCGCAATCATTCTTCTTGTTGTGCTTTGGGGGCTTTGGAAGATGCTCGCGTCGCGACAGGCTGAAAACCCCGCGACGGCGAACGTCGAAAGCCAGCAGCCGTTGCAGACTCCCGAAACACCCGGAATTTTGCCAAAGGACAGCGAGCTTGATCGGCGGCCGCCGGCACGGGTGCTCAAGCTGGCACCCGAGAATTCTCGTTTCGTGAATCGCAAGGAGGATCTGACCGGAGAACTTGCGAAGAACTTTCTCGGTTTCGAAATTCATTATCCGGCTGAGATGAAGCGGTCGGAATCAGCGACCAATTTTCTCGATATCGCAACGCGAAGCGCCGACGGGATACCGCTTGAACAGATGATCATCACGCGTTACAAAAGCCGCGGCGCGATGGGGCTCGACCGACCGAATTTCCCGAAGCTTGCCGGCGCCTCAAATGCCGATCTCAAAGAACGCATCGGAACCAGTTTTCGCGTTGTCGGAAATGGAGAAACCGCGATTCAAAACGGACGTTGGCGGGGTTATGAGGTCAAGTTTGAAGGCTTGTTGCCCGACGGCAAAACGCGACTTTTCGGCCGCCGGATCTGGATTCCGGTTCAAAGCCCGGGCGTTCAGAACGGTTTTGTAATCACCCTTCTCGCAACATCGCTCGCTGACGGAATCACCGGGGCTGAAGATGTCGGCACCAAAGGCAAACTCGCCGTCGCGATTGAAAACTTCGAGCCTGAACAGAACTATTGAAAAAAGTAAAAAGTAAAAAGGCAAAAGTAAAAAGGCAAAAGTAAAAAGTAAAAAGTAAAGAGCAAGAAGTTAAAAGTAAAAAAGTTAAGAAATTACGAAGTCAACAAATTTGAGCTGTCAAAAAGTCAAAAGGCCCTTCGGATTCAACGACCCTCTACTTTTTCACGATTTCGCGTTTTCACTTTTGCCTTTTTACTTTTTACTTTCGTACTTTGCCCCCGATCATCCTCTCGACGATTTCTGCGC
>JBGASE010000083.1:0-14009 GCA_044229875.1 Pyrinomonadaceae bacterium
ACATACCGAAATACTTCATCCTTCACGCGGCGTTGCTGGGTCAGGCTTTCGCCCATTGCCCAAAATTCCCGACTGCTGCCTCCCGTAGGAGTCTGACCCGTTATTCAGTGTCAGTGTGACCGACCGTCCTCTTAGACCGGCTACAGATCGTCGCCTTGGTAAGCCATTACCTTACCAACTAGCTAATCTGCCGCAAGCTCCTCCCCAGGCAATAAATCTTTAACAACTGTCACCTTGCGGTGCCGCTGCATTATGCGGTATTAGCTCAAGTTTCCCTGAGTTATTCCCCACCCGAGGGTAGATTACTTACGTGTTACTCACCCGTGCGCCACTTTATGCACTCTCCGAAGAGAGCTTTAATCGTTCGACTTGCATGTCTGAGGCACGCCGCCAGCGTTGATTCTGAGCCAGGATCAAACTCTCGTTAAAAAGTTTACTAGCTCTATTTTGTTGTTTGAATTAACACATGGACACGCATATTTAGTTTTCAAAAATCAAATCGTTTTCAGTTTCGCTTTTCGATTTTCGTCTCAAGCGAAATTACTGATTATACAGATCAAAATTTCTTTGTCAACTGCTCCGGCGAACTTTTTCGATTTTTCTCTTTTCTTATCGATCTGCTGTTCGAAGCAAAAATAGATTCTCTATGTTTGGGGTTGAGTTGTCAAGCGGGGTCGGTAACTTTCTTAACGAAGATGTTTGCACCCCATATTTGCTGGCTATTTGAGTGAAATCACGTAATCGATTAGCTCACGGACCGCGCCGCGGCCGCCGCGGTTTGAGGTCTGGGCAAGTGCATGCTGACAAACTTCCCGTGTCGCATCGGCGACGATCACCGGAAACCCGACAATTTCCATCGCCGGTATGTCGCCGATGTCGTCACCGACAAATGCCGTCTCGTTCAATTCGATGCCGGCGGCTGCAGCGATTTCGCGAACGTCCCGTGCCTTGTCCGCCGATCTCGTCCTGAGATACAGGATTTGCAGCTCACCCGCTCGTTTCGCAAGAATCTCGTCCGCGGCGCGTCCGGTGACTATCCCCGTTTGAAATCCAAGCGCATGCCAATTACCGATTCCCTGCCCGTCTTTGACATCGAATACCTTGATCATCTCACCCGACGATCCGAAGTACAGTCGGCCGTCCGTCAGAACACCGTCGCAATCCATGAGGATCAGACGTACACGGCGTGCACGGGCCTCAAACTCATTCGGATCGATGTCGTCACGCAGACAGATCATTCAGCGCACCTCAAACGACTCGACGCCGCTCAGCTTCCAACCGCCGCCGATTCGGGTCAGTCTGAAAACCGCGGTTCCGCTTTCGGCTTCCTTATTTATGACGCGGATCACGAGCGCGACTTCGACGATCACGTTCTGCGGATCGACCGCCTCAACCTGTGTCACCCGCGACGTCCATTCCTGCGCCTGTCCTGCGATCCCTCCGGCAAAAGCCTTTGGAGTTTCACCGCTCAGGAGCATTGACTCAAGCAGCGACTTATTTGACGACACTGCAGCTTTGTCGAAGGCCGCAAAAAACGACTTGATCGAATCATCGGCATTCGGCGCAGCGTTCGCTTTTATTCGCCCCTGACGGGCGGCGATCGAAGCACCGACTTCTGCATTTGACTTCAGCGCTGCGTCAAAGAACTGTATCGCGGCGGTGTTCTGTCCGTTTCGAAGTGCGATCTCGCCGAGTCCGACATTCGCCCATGCCAAAGTCCGTGCCGTCGGCAACCGCTCATCGATCGCCGCCCGGAATTCCTTCTCAGCCTCGGGAAGCCGGCCAAGCGCCAACAAGGCTCGGCCAAACAAAACACGAACATCATCGAATCTCGGAAAATCGCGAACCCCGATCCGTCCGTTTTTCTCGGCGGCGACAAAGTCCTGACGGTCGAACGGACGCTTTACATAAAGAAGTAAGTCAGATTCGTCAATTTCTACGGGTTTGACATCATTCGAGTAGTCGAGCTGCGGATAGATTTTGTCAGAATCGATCTCGGCACGTACGATCTTCGACGCTGACCGAAAAACGGTCTCAGAAAAGCCACGCGCCGGCACTGTAACGGAATTACGGAGACGTTCGCCTTTTTCGCCGATTGCAACAACATCAACCTGTACATCGATTGAACCGGTATTTCTCAGCGCCATCCTCGATTCTCCGTTGCCGAACTGCGGCAAACCGATCATCAAATCGACGTCCGTTACCTGATCAAAAAGATAGTCAAGCATGTCCTTGTTTTGGCCAAATGCCGCGCGCATCCCGGAAAGATCAAGACTTCCGGTCCGGATATTGGTTTTGAGTACTGCCAAAAATGCTTCAGCGCCCACCCGACGCGACAATAGCCGCCAGGCCATAGCGCCCTTGTTTGCGTTTGTTACGAAGTAATAGTCATCGAGCGGAGTGATCTGGCTCATCGGAGCATCGCGTTTAGCGACCGAGGCGTAAGCCGTCCGTTGACGCAATCGCTCAACATCGGCGATCTCCTTTCCGAATTTCGATTCGATGAATTCGGTCGCGAAGTATCTGACCAGCCCCTCACGAATCGCACCGCCGCCGTCACCGGTTATCGAGGCCGTCGATCCAAGCCAGAGCCGGACTACCGATTCGGCAATCGACATCGCGGTCAGCGAGTCCAGCTTTTGCCTGCGGAATACGTTTTCGTCTACGAGAATCGTTCCGGTGTCCGCAAATCCGCCGCCTCGCCGGACCGAGATCAATTTGAGGCTCGCGGCCGGCGATGACCCGAACATGCCTTCAAAAAACGTCTTGGCATCGGCGGCGAACGCCGCCAGATCCTCGCCACGTTTTTTTTCTTCCGCACTTGCGCCGCGCGCAAGTGCAACCGTCACGTTTTTTGAAACGAAAGATTCGAACGATCCGATGACGAAAAACGGCTGGCCCAACAGTCCCTGATCGAACGAGTTGCCGGTCATCGCGCCGGAAGAAATCGCGTTTAGCCCGTTGGGCCCCGTGACCTGGATCCGATACGGAGCAAAATCGGCGCCGCGTGGAAAATAC
Organism: Pyrinomonadaceae bacterium; assembly: GCA_044229875.1. GTDB lineage: Bacteria > Acidobacteriota > Blastocatellia > Pyrinomonadales > Pyrinomonadaceae > JAFDVJ01. The sequence goes on from JBGASE010000083.1 coordinate 3,019, forward strand.
CAACTGTTTGGTGTCGGATACCAGAACGACGTCGGCAACATTTGCGCGGCGACCGGCGTCAGAGATGCGACGCCCGAATTCTCCTCGACTTTCAACCGATAGTCGACCTCGACAGATAGCGTCCCGCCAGGCGCGACGGAAACGCCGCGGAGCGAAAGTCGCTGAAGCGATCCGGAACCGACCTTTTCTTCGCTCTTTGAAAAGTCGCCGATCGCAGATCCGATCTTGATGCCAGAAATCTCAGCCTTTGAACTGATCCTCAGCGTCAGGCTCGATGCAACACCGGCCGACGCATTCCGCAGGTTCAAAATCGCCTTGACCGGTATCGCCCGATCCGCTTCCGACGCCGGAACGGTAACGCTTAGGTCGTACTTCTGCACTTCCCACGTCCGCGAGGCGCGATTCTCGTTCTGTCCGTAGGCGATTGAAGCGGCATTGCAGGTGATTGCCAAAAGCAGTATCGATAGCGATTTTCTCATATTAATTCGTGCGATTCGCATTCGCGGTCCCGACCAGTTCATGAATTGATTTAAGCGTCTTAAGAAGCGGTTCGAGTCTTGATAGCGGCAACTGGTTCGGACCGTCCGACGGCGCGATCGCCGGATTGTCGTGAACCTCCATGAATACCGCATCAACTCCGCATGCAACTCCGGCCCTTGCGAAGTCTTCGATGTACTCCGCCTGTCCGCCCGTTGCCTTTCCAAGCCCGCCCGGCAATTGCAGTGAATGCGTCACGTCGAAAACCACCGGAACTCCAAAACCGCGCATAATCGGGAAACTTCTGAGATCCACCACAAGATTGTTATATCCAAAACTCGCCCCGCGTTCGGTCAGCAAGATCGATTCGCATCCCGTGCTCCGAAGTTTATCAACGATGTTGCGGGCGTCCCACGGCGCAAGAAACTGTCCTTTTTTAACGTTCACTGCGAGGCCCGAGCGGCCCGCCTCAACCAAAAGGTCCGTCTGCCGGCAGAGAAACGCCGGAATCTGCAGAATATCCGCGACTTCGGCGGTTTTGCCGACCTGCCACGGTTCATGCACATCGGTGATAATCGGCAGTCCGAGTTCGGTCTTCACGGATCGGAGCACGTCGAGTCCGAACTCGAGTCCGCCGCCGCGAAAACTTTCGACCGAACTTCGATTTGCTTTATCAAATGATGACTTGTAGACGAATTTGACGCCGACGCGATCGCAAATCTCTTTGATCGACCTCGCCATCATCATTGCGTGTTCGACCGACTCGACGACGCACGGTCCGAGAATGAACGAAAGCTCGCCGTTTCCGAACGGGACACCGCCGACCCTGAAATCGTTAATATTGTTCATCATTAGGAAAATCGAACCACGTCAAAGATAGCATCCGGCGACGGCGGCAGAAAAACGTACCGAAACCAGTCCGCGTGGCTAATCTTCGATACGGGCTTCGACACGTTCCGGGAACTCGATCGGCCGATCGCTTTTGACATCGTCGGCGAGGTTCTCGCTGTTCAAGCGATGTTCATGCGCGGCGCGGACGAATGCCGCAAACAGTGGATGTGCTGCCAGCGGCTTCGACTTGTATTCCGGGTGAAATTGGCATCCGACAAAAAACGGATGTATGTCGCGCGGCAGTTCGACCATTTCAACGAACTTCCCATCCGGAGAAATTCCGCTGAAGATGAGCCCTTCCTTTTCCAGAATCCCGCGATATTCAGGGTTGAATTCGAACCGATGCCGATGACGCTCGCTGATCATTGATTCTCCGCCGTAGATCTCGCGGGCCAACGATCCTTCTTTAAGATTGCAGTCCCAGGCGCCGAGCCGCATCGTCCCGCCGAGTTCGTCGACGCCGACCAGGTCACGCAGTTTGAATATAACCGGAAACGGCGTCTCATTGGTGAACTCGGTCGAGTCCGCATCGCGAAGGCCGCAGACGTTGCGCGCATACTCGATGCATGCCGTCTGCATCCCGAGACAGATCCCGAAATACGGCGTACCCGATTTTCGCGCATACTTTATCGCACGGATCATGCCCGAAACACCGCGTTTGCCGAACCCGCCCGGAACGAGAATCGCGTCGTAATCATGCAAATGCGCCTCGTAATCGTCCTTGACCAGATTCTCGGACTCGAGCCAGTCAACCTTGACGCGAAGGTTGTTCGCGACGCCGGCATGTGTCAGCGCTTCGCGCAGACTTTTATAAGAATCTTCCAGTTCGACGTATTTCCCGACGATTGCGATTTTGACTTCACCATCGGTCGGTTCCTTGATCGTCGAAACCAATTGTCGCCACCGTTTTAGATCGGCATCCGGAAAACGTTCGCGGATATGCAGATCATCAAGGATCAGGGAGTCGAGCCCCTGCTCATGAAAGGCGAGCGGAACTTCATAAATCGTCTTCACGTCGAGCGCCGAAATGACGGCGTTTTCCTGAACGTTGCAGAATAGAGCGATTTTTCGGCGAAGATCAAGCGACAGCGGCCGATCCGACCGGCAAAGCAAGATATCGGGCGCGATACCGATCTCGCGAAGTTCCTTGACCGAGTGCTGCGTCGGTTTCGTTTTGAGCTCACCGGCGGCGGCGATAAACGGAACCAGCGTCACATGAACGAAGATCGCGTTGTTGCGGCCTTGTTCGTTTCCGATCTGACGGATCGCTTCCATGAACGGCAGCGATTCGATGTCGCCGACAGTGCCGCCGATCTCGACAATCAGAACATCGGGCTTGGTTCGGTTTGCGACCGCATGCACCGCGTCCTTGATTTCATCCGTGATATGCGGAATGACCTGAATCGTTTTGCCGAGATAATCGCCGCGGCGCTCCTTTTCAATGACGCTCAGATAGATCCGGCCGCTCGTCCAATTGTTCGCCTGTGAAAGCTGGGCGTTGGTGAACCGCTCATAATGACCGAGATCGAGATCGGTCTCGGCGCCATCGTCGGTGACAAAAACCTCGCCGTGCTGAAACGGAGACATCGTCCCCGGATCGACGTTTATGTACGGATCGAGTTTCATCATCTGAACCGACATTCCGCGAGATTCAAGCAGGCATCCGATCGATGCCGCCGCCAGCCCTTTTCCGAGGCTTGAAACAACGCCGCCGGTTACAAAAATGAATTTTGTCATTAATTATTCTCCTGATCGGGATCATCTGTCCCGGATTCATCGCCCGCTTTTCCTTCACGGCGCTTTTTGCCGTATCTCCCTTCTTTCAATTCCATCTGCACCACTTTCGATTTCGCCGCCTCCGGATGAAGCAGTTCGTGTAGCGCATTCATCGAAGCATTGAGCATCGATGTGCTCGCCGCGACGCGCTGTTCGAATTCCGAATCGGTCTTCCGAACGGGCCGTGCCAGCATCCGAAGGCCGAAATAAACGCCGAGCGCAAACAAAGCGAAAAATACGATGCCCATCCAATCGCTCATGAAAAATACCTCCGGACCCGTTCGAGATCGGACTCGGTATCGACGCCGACCGAGGATTCGTGGACTTCGACAGTCTTGATCCGAAATCCGTTTTCGAGCGCCCGCAACTGTTCGAGCATTTCTAATCGTTCGAACGGTGTCGGCCCGAGCGCGGTAAACCGCAGCAACGCGTCCCGCCGGTAAACATAAAGACCCGTATGTTTGCGAAACTCGCCGGAAAGTTCGGGCTCGTTTTCGAGAGCCTGCGCAAGTGATCCGTGACGCCTGACCTGATCACGCGGAAACGGGATCGGAGACCTCGAAAAATAGAGCGCGTTCCCGTCGCGTCCGGAAACGACCTTGACGACATCCGGCGAAAGCACGTCGGCGGCGCAGGCGATAACTTCACATGTCGTCACGATGTCGGCATCGGGCGATGCGAGCATCGCATCGATCGCGGCATCGATCGTCGAGGGAGGAATCATCGGCTCGTCGCCTTGAACATTGACGACGATCGTTCCGGCCGCGAAACCGCGCGCAACTTCAGCGATCCGATCACTTCCACTCTCGTGCGCCGGATCGGTCATGACGGCAGTCCCGCCGGCGATCCGCACCGCGTCAGCGACTCCTTCATGATCAGTGGCGACGATCACCTGATCCACAAGCGAAGCGCGTCGAACCTGATCGAGCGTGCGCACGATCATCGGGACACCACCGATTTTGAGCAATAATTTTCCCAGCAAACGCGATGACGAAAACCGCGCCGGAATCACTGCAATCACTTTTTGTTCGGGATTCTTCCCGTGATGCTCCACGGGCTTTTAGGTTATATCGTATCGACCCAAAATTCAAACTTGGAAGTGATTTGCCTTTCGGCTAAACTCGTTGGCGTGCAAAACATCGAAAATCCCGATTCTCAGATTGTTACGGCAACGGTCGTGCCTTGGAGCTTGCTTGCGGCGCTTTTGTACTGGATATACAGCGTTCTGCTGATCCTGGTTCTCCCGTCGTTGGCGATTGTGCCGTACGCGTTGGCAAAAGGAATCGAAACTACCGCTCTCAGTGAGTTTTTCGCAACCGACAAGAATGTTCTTTTGATCAGCGTCGGCGCGATCGTGCCGGCTCATCTCTTGACTCTCGGCGGCGCGTGGATGCTCGTCAGTCAGGTTTGGAATCGGAAGTTCTTCAAGACGCTCGGTTGGGAAATGGGCGGTTTCAAATTCTGGCACTGTGCGCTGACTCTGATCGGCGTTTTTGGACTCGCGGCGATCGTCGGGCATTATTTTCCGGAAGAGGAGAACCAGATGATCAAGTTGCTTCGAAGTTCAAAAGAGGCAACGATACTCGTCGCGCTGATCGCGACGTTTTCCGCGCCGTTCGTTGAGGAGGTGGTTTACCGCGGGATCTTATACTCGGCCGCTGAGAAAACCGTCGGCAAAGCCGGTGCAGTTTCACTTGTGACTTTTCTTTTCGTCTTGGTGCACGTTCCGCAGTATTATCCAAGCTATTCGACGATATTGTTGCTTTCGGTTCTCAGTCTGACTCTGACGATCGTTCGTGCCCGCACCGGAAAGCTTCTGCCGGCCGTCGTACTTCACTTCCTATTCAACGGCATTCAATCGTTCCTGCTTGTCGCGTCGTGGTATCTTCCGCTCGAGGCCGGCGGGATACAAAACGCGTTCTTCAATTAAGAAAAGGCGCTCGAAGCGCCTTTTCTTATTTACATTTACCTCGGTTCAATTGTCTTTTTCCGACTTCGGAGACGGCATCACAATAATCGGGGTCGGCGGACTGATCACCGGTTTCGAATCGACGCTCGGAGACGATTTCGTCGAATCATTGTTCCGCGGATTGAAAACCGGCGGATCGTAGGTATCCGAACGGCCTTTACGATCAGACGGATTGTCGCCAACCGGCGCATTCGGATTCGATCCCGGTCTCGACTCGACGCCGTCCGGATTTGTCCTCTGGAACGGCGGTGTCGTACGGTCGTTCACCCTCTGTTCGCGCGTCGCGTTCGGCACGGTCGGAACGGTTGTTGTTCCGCCACCGCCACCACCGCCGCCGGTCGGATTGGTGTAGACCCAGTAGGGCATGTTGCAATACCACATGTCGAACCCATATCGGTAACCGTATGGCGATCCCCATCCGGAGCCGAACGGCAGGAAGCACCACATTCTGCGGATCGGATCAAATACCCAAAGACCGAACGAGTTGAAGGCGTTCCAACGACCGCCGTTGTAAGCGTTCAGCAATGAGTTGCGGAGCGAATCGCGCTGAAGCCGGGCGTTGACCGCCGCGATCTCCTTCGCCCTTAATTTGCTCCAGAGATCAAGGTCATCGCCGCCATCCCGATCGAACTTGCCGGTCGTTGGTTCGCCGCCGCCGATAACCGCCGTACGGCCGCTTTTGATCTCGGTGTCGTCATCCAAAAAGAGCTTTCCCTTCCAAACCGAGACCTTTGCGGATCCGTCCGTCAGAAAGTCGATCCGAAAAACGCCCGATCGCGTGAAATTCAGCTTCCCGTTCGGAAGTTCGACACCGACCGAGAATTCGTCGGAGGCGAGGATTTCGATGATCGCACTGCCTTTCGTGATCTTCAGCTTGAGATCGTCGAGACCGGTCGTAATGAATTCAAACCCCGAATTCTCGCCGACCCGCAAAAACGACCCGGGATTGAGAAGCACCTCGGCGCGCCCCGTCGCACCGGTCGCGATTTTGTCGCCCGCTTCGATCTGGTCGTCTTTAACCAAAACGCCGGATTTCCCGTCCTTTCTGATTATCGACACGGCTCCTTCAACATAACTGACGCCGCCGGCTTTCGCCGAAATCACATAAACGTCTCCGGTCGGAGCGGTGATTCGATCAGTGGTCTGCGCAAAGGCGATGCCGGCAAAGAGCGATGTCAGCAACGATCCGAACAAAAAACCTGAAATCTTCTTCATTTGCTTACTCCTTTGGGGAAAGAATTCACGACAACTCTAATACTTTCGCGTTGAAAACTCAATTAAAACTTATATTCAAATGCCTTTTCATTATATTCCGATGTTTAGACGCCGGCCGGACATTAAATGTTGTCGAATATTTTCGAACAACCTTTGACGCCCCCGCGTAATCTAATCGCATGCCGTTAAACTTTGGATAAGTTGCCCCGGCAAGGAAAAAAATGGCCACATTCAATGATCCGGTAAGATGTTTTGCTCCGCTTGAGGTTGTCGAGCGGCTGCTCGGAATCCGGGCCGAGCTCGGATATGCCGAGGTCATATATCTTGACCGATCAATCGAACTGGTTCAGTTTCTGGATGCGTTCGGATTCGATATCTATGCATTTTCCACCGACAACGCCAAGCTGAACTACGGTGACTATCGGGCGCCGATCGTTCCGGGCGGCGATTCGGTCCATTCTTCCGCGACCGGGCACTGATCAGAATTCAATCTGAAAATGAAAAACGGCAACCTTTCGGGCGCCGTTTTTTTATAGTGCTTTGACGATGAAGAGCGTGCCGTCGTCGTCGAGAAACTTCCGCTCGGTAAAATCGGCCACTCCCTTTCGGATATGATCGACCATTTCTTTTGCCGGCAGATGGATCCCTTCGAGAACATGCGCGACAAAGCGCTCCCGACCGTATTCTTCTCCGTCTTCACGCGCCGCTTCGGTGATCCCGTCGGTGTAGAGAACGAGAACCTGCTTTTCGTCGAACTTAATGAAGTGCTGGTGGTAGCGCATCTCGCGAAACATTCCCAGAGGCAGATCGCCGTATTCGACGAATCTGTGTTCACCTGACGCCTTGATCAGCAATGGCGGATTGTGACCGGCGTTCGAGAACACAAACGTCTTGTTGGTTGAATCGAGTATTCCGTAGATCGCCGTGATGAACTGATGTGATTCGACCGAATCCCAGAGAAGATTGCTGACTTTCGAAAGCGCAATGTGAGGCGCATAACCGATCTGCACCGCGAGCCGCAGCGAAGCACGCAGAAATGCCGTCAGCAACGCCGCCGGAATTCCCTTCCCGACGGCATCGGCGACGATTATTCCGACCTGATCATCCATCACCTTGACCCAATCGTAATAGTCACCGGAGACCTGCTCGGTCGGAAAAATGTACGCGCTGATATCGAATCCCTTGATCTTCGGATCATGGTCAGGCAGCAATTCGAGCTGCACCTGCCTTGCGATCTCAAGCTGCGCCTGAAGCCGCTTCTTTTCGACCAGCTGTTCGTGAAGCTCGACCTTTTCGATGATGATCGCAACCTGCGAGGCGAGCAGTTGAAGGATTTGAAGATCATCCGGCGTATACGCGTCATGAAGATCGCTCTCAAGGTCAAAAACCCCGATCACCTGATCATTGGAAACGATCGGAGCGACCATTTCCGATCGCGTATTGTCGCGTGCATGAAAGTATCGGGGATCTTTCGAAACATCGCCGGAAATTATCGACCGGCCGGTTTGCGCGACGTAACCGATAAACCCTTCGCCGAGCTTCAGTTGCGGTTCCACCAACGAAAACGGTACTTCATAGCCGCTGATCGCCTTGGATTTGAAGATATAAGGATTGTCCCCGCTTTTGTCGTTCTCGATCAGATAGATCCCGGCCGCGTCGTAATGGACGAGCGAATCGAGAGTGTCCATCACGAGCGTCAGCACCTCGTCGAGATCGAGCGACCGGCTGATCGTCTTCGTGATGTCGAGAAGCATCCGCAGCTTGTCAACCACCGACAGTGTCGGATCCGGCGATGTCGATTCCGGGTGATGTTCTTCCATTGCTCTGAATTCTAATTGCTGTCGGGTCTAAATTCAATAATCGCGATCGATCATGATCGAAGCCGCATATTCATCCCAAAGCTTCGACACTTTGATCCGATACTCAACAAGTTCGCGGCTGACGTTGAAATGCCGTGCGATCTCGCGTGACGTCTTTCCGCGTCGGATGAAACGTTTGAGCGCGGAATATGGCACAAGCGCGGCCGCGCCGACACCGTATGCCTCTTCTTCGATCTCCGGACGATAATCGCGGGCGATCGGTTTCCCCTGTTTGTTGACCGATTTGACGGCAAGCCGCGATGGCTGATGTCCGAGAAAAACGTGACTGATCTCTTCCATCAAAGTCGCATTCTGCCGGTTCGGTCCGTGTGTCGGGTTAAGTACGATCAGTTTTCGGCCGTCGGGCAAACGCTGCGAACACGCGCCGCCTGACCAGGAGTCACGTCCGTCGCCGAGGAGATGATCGCGTGATTCGCCAGACAAAAACGGCGCGATCTGTTCATATGAAACAACGAGGAGTTTGGCATAGCGCGCGAGATCGAACGGGTTGAGCCGCTGCTCGTCGCCTCGCAGTCCGGCAAAGGCGCGAAGGCCGAGCGCTTTCAGCTCGAAATCCCTTCCCTTGCGGGTCGGCGGCAGATCGTTACCGTCAGTCATTGACATAAAAAGCCGGGACGAGCGCGCGGCGCGCGTTCTGTCCCGGTGTGCTCAACTTTGCAGTCGGTCAAACCTCTTTGTATTCCGAATCGACGTCTTCGGTCGAGAGTGCGACGCGATAATTCTTCGACTGCTTTTGTTTGGTGATCAGCAAATCGTCTTTGGTCTTCAGAAGATCCGCACGGTTGTAAACCGAGATCTCGAAATTGTAGCCATGCGTGATCGCGTCTTTCGGACAGGCTTCGACGCAGAAACCGCAAAAGATGCATCGACCGTAGTCGATATTGTAAACCTTTGCGTATCGCTCATCGCGTCCGACGCGTTCCTCATATGGACGCGTGTCGTTCACCGCCTCGATATAGATGCACTCGGACGGACAAGCTGCGGCGCAGAGATAGCAGGCGACGCATTTCTCCTTGCCGTTTTCATCGACATGAAGCAGGTGCTGTCCGCGGTATCGCGGCTGGACGGTGACCGGAACGTCCGGATATTGTACGGTCCACTTTGCACGCGGAATCTCCGAAAGCGTCCGCTTCATTCCCTTGACGACGGCAACCGTCGATTTCAATACATCAGAAATGATATTCATAAGAACAATTGGCTAGCCGGTGATTGCACCCAAGCTCAGCATTCCGAAGATCAACAAAACCCAAAGCACGACCCACCCGATCGTCGCCAGAAGCGCAAGTCCGCCCGAGATGATTCCGCCAAGAGCCATGCCCGAGCCGCCATATTGATCCGGCATGCTTTTCGCGCGACCACGGGCCAGGAATCCGACGATCACCCCGGCAAGTCCGAAACCGAGCGGAAAAATACCGCACCAGATAATGACAATCGTCGGCACAAACATCACCAGCGCGAGAAGCCCGGCCACGAGCGAAATGATCGCCATTGTTGAACTCGGCGAACTCAGCCCGGATCCGGGCTGATACGGTGCACTCATTCCAGCCGACGGCTGAGAAGCCGCAACCGGCGCGGACGAAGGATTCCACGGATCGTTGAATGAAGCGGCCGGAACCGGCGGGGCCGGCTGATCGAACGTTGCCGGCGAAAACGGAGCCTGCGGAGCCTCAAATGATGGCGCCGGATCGGGCGATCCGAAATTCTGCGCGGACGATCCGAAATCCGGAGCCGATGGTTCAAACGGTGGCGGCACATCGACCGGCGGTGTCGGTGGCGGAGTATCAAAGGGCGACTGGAAAACGGTTGCCGGAACATCGTGATCGGCGGTCGTTGGCCGCGGTGCCTCAAAACTCGGCGGTTCAACAACCGGTTCTGAGAAGACCGGTGCCGGCGGTTCGATCACCGGTGCAGACACCGGCATATCGAACTGTGCGGACGGTGCTTCCGGCTTGATTTCCTCTTTTATCGCGTCGAAAACCGGCGGTTCGGGGACGAGATCCTCGATCGAGGCCTGATCCTGACCGATCGGGGCAACAACCATTGTCGCCATCGGGTCAAAATTCTGGGGAAGCTGCAGCACGTCATCGTCGTCGTCCTTCTCTTCGATGTTCGACGCGACCATCGTTTTGAACGGATCGGCCGGCGGTATCAAATCGGCGAGTTCATCCTGTCGGACAACCTGCGTTTTGAGAGGGTCAACCTCGGGAGTTTCCACGACTGCGTCACCGAGCGGCGTACCATCGGTCTGACAAAAGCGCATTGCATCGGGAAACTCACGCTGACAGTTCGGGCATTTTTTCATCAGAATTTCGTCCTTGAGAAATGGATTAAAGTCCGTAAATTCGAAGGTTTGGACTCACGAACTTACGGACTTTTATATCCTTTTAACTAAACTAATTCAAGCTTGCTAAAGAAATAAGCGATCTCGATCGCGGCATTTTCGTCCGAATCGGAACCGTGCACCGCGTTCTCGCCGATCGAACCCGCAAACTCCTTTCGAAGGGTGCCATCGGCAGCTTCCGCCGGATTGGTCGCTCCCATCAGGTCGCGCCACGATTTGACAGCATTTTCTTTTTCCAGGCAAAGAACGACACACGGACCGCTCGACATAAACTCGGTCAGTTCTCCGAAGAACGGACGCTCGGCGTGAACCGCGTAAAATCCTTCGGCCTGTCTTCTCGACTGGTGAATCAGTTTCATTCCGCGGATCTTGAATCCTGCACCGATGATCCGATCGACAATTTTGCCGGTGTGTCCTTTCCCGACCGCGTCGGGTTTGATAA
>JBGASE010000084.1:0-13976 GCA_044229875.1 Pyrinomonadaceae bacterium
GTTTCATCGCGTAGATGTTTGCGCGGTACGGGACTTCGGTCGGCGTATACTTGTGGCCGCGTCCATGGCGCGGCAAAAACGCAACCCGCTCGCCTTCGAGCGTCCCGATAATGAACGCATCCGAAGTTTTCCCGAACGGCGTGTCGATAACTACTTCATTGATGTCGGTCAGTTCGGGCATCTGATACAGCCCGCTGCCGCCGATTATTCCAATTTTTACTTGTTCCATAGCTCTATTTTGTTTCGTTCTTACCGCACCCGGCGACCTTGTCCTTGGACAGTTCGCCTCGGTCACGCATCGCAATCAGGTCGTCCATTCCCTTATGCTTGCCTTTCGGCTTTTCAGCGATCATCGCCGTGTAGGCCCGCAGCGCGCTTTCGATACCGGCAATCTGCGCGGCGGCCTCGTCCGAGGCTTGCTCAGGATTCACGAGCTTGAATGCTGCCATCCCGATCGTGTACTGGGCGATGATCTCCGAACTGTATTTGTTCTTTTTGTCGAGGAACGCCGCGTTGGCAGTCGTTGAGCAGATCACGACCGATACTTCATCGGTTTCGATCACCCAACGTACCGCCCAGCCACGGTTCTCTTTCGCTTCCTCGCTGAATGGCGCGGACTCAAGCTCCTTCGAAATCTTGATGAGTTGTTCACGTTTGTTGATTTGCGCGCTGGCCGTCGCCGAAAAAACAAGCATCACGGCGACGATCAAAAAGGCGATTCTGATAGGCATTCTCTGTTTCCTTGAAATGAAATGTTTACCACGTCGAGTATAGGATAATCCGCCGGAAATCTGAATCAACCCGCGTCGTCCGACACCGGCTCCGTACCGACTTTGCCGTCAATACTGACAATCCGGAAAAGCGGTGAGATCGGATCGTGATAGAAAAGACAGATCCAGTTTTCCTTAATCGCCTGCGGCAGCAATTCCTTTTTCGCCGCGAGGGTTTCAAGCGGGTAAAGATCGTAACCCATGACCCAGGCGTAGGGAAGATGCGCCCGTGTCGGGATGAGATCTGCAAAGCCGTACAGCGTTTTTCCGCCGCGGTCGAGCCGAACGGTCTGCATTGTCGCCGAATGTCCGCGAACCTGTTCGAGAACCAATCCCTCGACGGCCTCATATCGATCCGGCATCAGTTCAAGCTGACCTGATTCGACCAACGGACGCCAGTTTTCTGGCCGGTAGCTCGCGCGGTCGCGCTCGGTCGGATTTTCGGCCGCTTCAAACTCGCTTTGCGAAACCAGATAGCGAGCGTTCGGGAATTGCGGGACGGTCAAACCGGATTCGCGATCAACGATCGTATTCCCGCCGGCGTGATCGAAATGAAGATGCGTGTTGATGACGATCGAGATGTCGGCAGGACGATAACCGGTCGATTCGAACAGAGTCTGCGCAAGCGGGCGCCGGCGCGAGATCCCGAATCGTTCCGAATGCTCCGCGTCCCACTTTTCGCCGATCCCGGTTTCGATCAGGATCCTGTCGCGGCCGGTGTCGATGAACAGGCAGTTCATGTTCATCCGGATGCGGTTCAGCTCATCGGGCGGCGCCTTGCGTTCCCACACGACGCGCGGAACGACGCCGAACATCGCTCCGCCGTCGAGCCGGAACTCACAGTCTGGAACGATCTCGATCCGATAATCTCCGAATTTCATCGAGTTAAAAAAGCGAAAAGGCAAAAAGTTGGCGCCTTGACGACTGACTTTTTGCCTTTCCCGCTGTTCAGTTACGGTTGATCACTTTGCCTTTTTTGGCGCCGGCTTTTTCGGATCGGTTTTAGCCGGTTCTTCCGGAGCTTCCTGCATTTGCGGGAATTGCTTTTGCATCATCTTTTGAAGCTCTTCTTCCGAGACCGGCGGGATCGTGAAATCTTCGGCAACGAATATCTTGTTCGAAGCCATGATCTGATCAAGCACTGCTTTTTCCTTTTCGGTTTCGAGCTTTTGCTTGATGAAATCATTGACCGGCATTTCGCGCGCCATCGGATTGTCGGGATCCTTCATCATCGTCGAGATCAGGATGTGGCGGGCATCGTAAGTTTCAGAAACCTGACCGGCCGAATCCTTTGTCTCGCCCTTTTTTTCGAGCTTGATGATGTGATAGCCATAGTTCGTTTCGACCAGCGTCGGAACGATCTCACCCGGCTGAACCGATAAAGCGGCGTTCTCGAATTCGGGAACCATCTGCTTTTTGACGACGCCCTCATACAATCCGCCCTTATCCTTGCTGCCCGGATCTTCCGAGAATTCTTTGGCCAATGCCGCAAAATCCTCGCCGTTCTTCGCCCGTGTCAGAATTTCTTCGGCCTTCGCCTTCTTATCGGCGCCGGTGCTGATCTCCGGATGTTCTGCCTTATACTTGGCGATATCCTCATCCGTCACCTTTGTCCGCTCGGCAAGAACTTCCTGATACTGACGAGCAAGGAACTGTGCACGCTGCAACTTGCTCTGGACTTCGGTCTTTTCGACGAAATCAGCCGGAAGCGCGTTTTCTTTCGCTTTCTTCTTGGCTTCTTCTTCGTAGATCTTGACCTGCGCGTACTGCTGACGGAATTGCTTCAGTTCCTCTTCGTTCGGCGTCGCATCTTCTTTGGTCGCCTTGCTCTTCTTCATGATCTCAACGTTAAGCGCGACGAACTGATCAAGTTCTGACTGACGCCGGCGGGACGTGCCGCTGCCGAAGAAACTTTCGGCGTTCGGATCGCCGTAATACTGATTGATCATGTCCTCGGTGATGAAACCGAACGGCGGCATCGGACCTTTGTCTTTGTTGATTTCCTGATCGTAGCTCTGTGCCCAGACGGCGGCGTCGATAAAATCAAGCGCGCGTCGGGTCGAGATCGTGTTGATCTTGCTGTCCTTCTGAGCTTCGCTCGCAAGTGCCAGCAATTGCTTCAGATTGTCGGTCTGCTGCTTTTTCATCTCCGGGTTGTCCGCGAGACGCTTGAGAAGCATCGGGTTGGCATCCTTCAGCAAAACTTCCATTTCAGCTTTCGAAAGGCTGCTGAATTCGCCTCCGTGTCCGCCCTGCTTGGACTTCCAAAAGACCAGACCCGCACCCAGCGCGAGAATGACCGCCAACAAAACAACTGCTTTTCCTAAACTGCTCAATGTATTAGATCCTCACTTTTCTAAATCTGATTGCAAAACATGAATTCTAACCGATATTCACGATATTTCAATGCGCGGCGGTGATCGCCGGCGGAACCTCAGTGATTTTCCTGCACGAGTTCGAGCAGAACGCCGCCGGTCGTCGCCGGATGAACGAACGCCACGAGACATCCTTCGGCGCCGAGGCGCGGCGCTTCGTCGATCAGGCGCGCGCCCTGCGACTTGAGCCTTTCCAACGCGGCGACGATGTCGTCGACCTCGACCGCAATGTGATGGATTCCGCCCCCGCGCTTTTCAAGAAACTTTGAAATCGGAGAATCCGGCGACGTCGGCTCAAGCAGTTCGATCCGCGATTCGCCGACCGGCAGCATTGCGACGCGAACCTTCTGATCTTCGACGATCTCCGTATGAACGTTTTCGAGCCCGAGCGAATCCGCCCAGAATTTGAGCGCTTCGTCGATCCCCGACGTCGCGATTCCAAGATGATTGATCTTCATAAGTTTCTGCTGATGCGATCAGTCAAGGATCGCACTGACGGCCGAGTACGGATCCGTCCGCTTTTCGGCGATCTCGAGCGCCAACCGATCGATCTTTTCGGCCGTTCCGCTTCGTTTCATAACGTCAGACAAAAGCTTTTCCTGAAGCAGCTCGATCAGGCGCCAGCGGGCGATCGCCGTGCGTCGCTCAAGATTCTCGCCGCTCTTCTGAAATTCATAATAGCTTTCGATGGCGGCCGACAGATCCTGGATGCCTTTCGACTCCGTCGCGACGGTTTTTACGATCGGCGGGTTCCAGAAGTCGGGCCGGTGCGCGAGTTCCAAAAGCGCCTGCAGTTCCTTTTCGGTTCGCAGAACGCCTTCGCGATCGGACTTGTTGATGACGAAGACGTCGCCGATCTCCATGATCCCGGCCTTGATCGCCTGAATGTCGTCGCCCATTCCGGGAACCAGCACGACGACTGATACGTCGGCGGTTTTGACGATCTCGACTTCGTCCTGGCCGACACCGACCGTTTCGACGATCACTTTGTCAAAGCCCGCGGCATCAAGGATCGCGACCGCATCGACCGTCGCCCGCGACAGTCCGCCAAGATTCCCGCGTGTCGCCATCGAACGGATAAAAATGTTCTTGTCGAGCCCGAGCGTCGACATGCGGATCCGGTCGCCGAGGATCGCTCCGCCCGAAAACGGGCTCGACGGATCGACCGCGATGATGCCGATCTTTTCGCCGCGATCCTTGTAATACATTGCGAGCTTATCGACAAGAGATGATTTCCCAGCGCCGGGCGCTCCGGTGACGCCGATGACGAGCGCGTTGCCGGTCTTCGGAAAGATCGCTTTCATCAGTTCGGCCGACGTGTCGAGCGCATTTTCGACGATCGAAATGCCGCGGGCCACGGCGCGCGGTTCACCGTTCAGGAGTTTTTCAAGAAGTTCGTTGAAATTCATGACGAAAAGGAAATTTTCGCATGACCGGGTGGGAAAGGGAAAAGGGGAAAGGCAAAAGTAAAAAGGCAAAAGTAAAAAGTAAGAAGTAAAAAGGCAAAAGTGGAAGAGTCGAAAAGTGTAAAAGGACGAAGCGACGAGTGAAAAAGGGGCATTGCCCGCTTTTCACCTTTTCACTTTCACCTTTTCACTATTGCCTTTTCACTATTGCCTCTTCACTTTTGCCTTTCTACTTTTCCACCTTTTTACTTTGCTACATCTGTCCTTCGTCGGCCGAGGGGCCGTAGATTGACGGAACCGGAATGTCGTTGAGCCTCATGTAAACGGAGAGCTGGCCGCGGTGGTGCCAGATGTGGTTGAGGCAGAATGTCCGCAGCGTCGCGATCTTCGGCATCGTGAAATAGGTCACGTCACCGTTTTTGAGCGACCAAGGCTGGTGCATTTCGTCGTCCGACGTCGATTTCAGAGCGGCGAACGCCTCGCCAGCGAGCCGGTCGAGATTCGCGACAAGTTCTTCGGCGGTTGTTGCCGCGACGGGCTTGTAGTCGCCGGCGGCAAAATCAAGCTGCGATGTTTTGCATGTCACGGCGATCCAGTCAAACATTTCGACGACGTGATTCGCCAGACGGCCGAGTGTCATCGATTTTTCATGCGGTTTCCAATCGAACGCTTCGGCCGGCAAACGGCTGACGCAGTTCTTGGTTGTTTCGATCTCATGTTCGAGCTCACCGATGATGCCGGTGGCGATGTTGTATGTTTTTGCGGTTGCTGATTCCATAAAATTTAACTCCTGATGATTAATGATTACCTGCCTCAACGACTGAAAGGACTGACATCATAGCAAGCATGTTGCACAAATGCAACAGCGTTGCATTACTTTTTCTTCGAAAGCCAAAAAATGTCGATCAGATTGGCGATCGGCCCGACGAGAAAGAGCGCGAAATACGGCGCGTGAACATTTTCCGAAAGACGCAGGATCATCTCGGCGAACGCGACCAGAAACGCGACGATCATCTGCGCGCCCTTCGAATGTCGGACGGTCGTCGGCGGATCGGTGATCATAAAGAAAATGAAAAGCTGGTACATCGCGCCGGTGATCGGTGCGATCTCAGCGAGCACGGGATGCCCGGTGAAAAACGATCGGACAACGGCGAAAAAGAAGAAAGACGCAACGTACGTGAACGTGATGTGAAACCGATTCAGGCGGTAAATGATGATCGATCCGAGCGTCCAGATGACGAGCATCGCCCACAGATTGTTGCCCCATTGGATGCTGAGCGTCGAAAACGCGAACGGCGCGATCAGCAGCATCACGGAGATTCCGAAATTCGACGGGTTCCAGATATGCCGGCCTTTGACGCGGATCACGTATTTTGAGACGACCGAGATCGCAGCGCACAGCGCAAACGGCCAGAACTCGGGCGATCGGGTGAGAATGCCGACGCTGATTCCGGAAATGTAGGCGCTCGCCAGATGCGGGAATTTGCCGTAAACAAGCAACGAAAGCACGATCTCAAGCGCAACCGAAACGGCGATCGCGGTGATCGTCTGCGGATAACTTTCAAGGATGCCGAACGACAACTGCCCGACGAGCAGAATGACGGTGATGAGGATTGGCATGATGAATCGGGTGTCGATCCCGAAGATCTTTTCAACCGGCGGCATCGGTGCCGGCGTCAATTCGATGACATTTGTGCTCATAAATTTACCCGATCCGGAATTACTGTTCGCGGATCACATGAAGACGATTTGCTTCAGGATTCTCGATAATCTGAGTCTTGCCCGATGGCCAGCGGATCTCAGCTTTATCGATCGACTGCGCCGAGCCAAGTCCGAAATGAAGCCGCCGTTGATTCTGCGAGCAGAAACCGATTCCGCCGCTGACTTCCTGAACCTGCGTTTGACCGTTCCAAAATATCCTGACCGCCGCGCCGATCCCGCCGCCCGGCGCCGATCCGAGATCGAACCCGATCCAGTTTTGTTTTTTCGCCGGCATGTTCTTGTAGATCAGCACCGGACCGTTCTGATGAGCGACGATAACGTCGAGAACGCCGCGATTCCAAAGATCGGCGACGGCGACCGCGCGCCCGTCGAAGGTCTCGGTAACGCCGACGCTCAGCGCGACATCGTTGAACCGACCGGCGCCGTCGTTGAGCCAAACGCGTTTCTGCTGGTAACCGGCAAGCGACCGTCCCTTCATCTCGGCCCAGTTTGCGGCATCGCCGATGATCGTGTTATTGCCGACCGTGATCTTTGAGTAATCGTACCAATAGTTTGTCGATCGCTCGGCCGAAATATAACCGTTTGTCAGAAACAGGTCCTGATTTCCGTCGTTATTCAGATCGCCGAACTGCGTTCCCCAACTCCAACCGCCGAGCTCGACACCGAAATTGTTCGCCTGATTCTCAAATTTTAGTTCGCCGCCGGCCTTTGGCACCCAAAGGTTGTTGCCCTGAAGCAAAATTCCTTCTTCCGAAATATTCGATACATAGATCGAGAGCCGGCCATCGTTCAGGATGTCGCCGAAACTGGCGTTCATCCCGCTCTTCGGCGCGAAGCCGACCCCGGACGCTTCGCCGGCATCGACAAAGCGTTTGCCGCCGTCGTTCAGGTAAAGTTCGGAAACGCCGTAATCATTGGCGATGAACAGATCCGCAAAACCGTCGGAGTTGAGATCGGCCGAACCGAGCGCCAACGCCCAGCGATTCGATTTGATCCCGAATCTCTCGGAGACTTCCTCAAAACGTCCGTCGCCCAGATTTCGGAACAGATACTTGCGGCCACCGTTCTTCGCATATTCGAAGCTTTCGGGCATGATCCGCGTATCGGCAAGGTTCCAAAGATTCAGTTCCTCGCGAAAATAGCCGGCGAGGAAAATGTCGAGTTTGCCGTCACGGTCGGCGTCGAGCCAGATCGCCGAATTGATGTTCGACCATCCCGGAAAGCCAGGATTCTCGACTCGCGAAAACGTTTTGCCGTCATTGTTTCTGAAAAGTTCGCTCTTGCCCCATTTGTATACGAGCAGATCTTCGAATCCGTCGTTGTCGTAGTCGCCCCAGACGGCGCCCATCGAAACACCGGTCTCGCGTCGATTGAGATCGGCGAGCCCGACCTCGGCCGCGACATCGGTGAACGTGCCGTCAAGGTTGTTCCGGTAGAGCGCATTTGATGAACCTTCGGAACTGTTTGTCAGATAAAAGTCGTTCCAGCCGTCTTTGTTGAAATCGCCGACGGCGACGCCGGCGCCCATCGACGCGATCTGCGGCATGATGTTCGCGAGTTTTGAATCGAGTTGCTGCGGCGAGCCGTGTTTGAAGTCGACCTTTGCCGCCTTTGACGATTCCTCAAAGTAGAAACCGTAGCGCTTTGAGGCGGCATCCGGATCGAATCCCGGTTTTTTCGTGACGTAGTAAGGGCGCAGGAAGAACGGTGTCGCCAGCAACGCGACAAAAAACAGCGTGATCAGCGGTTTTACAAACTTTCGCATCTATTTGGATCGGACCGCATTCCGGAAACGATCCGGCGCGACGTATCGCGTATGAAAATCGACCCAGTCCTGCCGGTTTTTCTGATATACCGGATCGTCCTCAAGCCGCGTCGGCCGCCGCGTATAGTCGTTCGTCGCATGCGTCGGGAGCGGCAAGACGGTTTTCGAATATAGATTATTGTAATCACCCTCTTTGATCCAACCAACACCGACGAGGATAAAATCGCGCTTGAAGCCCGGTGGTGGCGGCGGAATCTCAGGAAAACTCAGAATTATTTCGTCACCCGACGCGACGATCGCGTATCTGTCGTCGGTTCTGTCCAACAATTCTTCGATATTTCCCCAACGCGTATAGTATCCCTCAATGCTGCGCCAGCGTTCGATGGTCGTCGACAAACGGTTGTAGTCGGGCAATTCCGGAGCCGAGTCCGATGCCTTGTCGATGACCGAAAACCCCCGGTACGCAAGCTGCGCCGAGGAGAACGGGATCGTCTGCTCGGCAAATTGATCGCTTCTCGCCGATTCGGCAAGCACCAGGCGATCCCAGAAGATCTCCATGTTGGTCCGTAGTCTGGCCTTGCGCGCTCCCGACGGGATGTCAATAACAACGGTCTTCAGCTTTCCGGCCGGCACGCCGAACTCCTTTCGGACCATCGTCCATCGCCCGGAAGCGTCCGCGATTTCGAGACTCAGGCTGCGGGCCGGTTCAAATCGACCCTGGCTGACGGCAACGTTGAGCGATGTGTCTGTCGGATGCAGCCAGCCGTCCGCGATCAGTTTCAACGGCGGCGCGTCGGCGGGGCGCTCGGGCAGATCGATCTCGACAAAATGTTCCTCGGCGATTCCCTGAAAACGCCCTTCGGCGAAGGTGTCGAGATAAATTTCGTCGAGTTTCGAGATGGCGGCCGTAACATCGTTTCCTTTTTCGTCCGTCGCGCGTTGTATTGGCTCAAGTTCCCGCGTCCGGTGAATCTCAAGCGGTTCCGGAATCGGATAAAGTTCGTTCGCAAAAACCTCGGTATCAATCGGGTGATCGATGACTTTCAGGGCATAATGATCGACGTAATATGTCTCCCACAATTCGTTGGTGATTCGAAGCTCATACGCACCATCTTTCGCGGCCAGCGCGTTTCCGGGGATTTTGTACCATTCTTCAGTTTGCGTCACGGGAAGGATCTGATCGGACGAAACCCTGAGCCCGAGTGAGGTGCCGAGCGGCGCCGCGTCCTTAACGAGTTTGAACTCCGATCCGTTCCACGCGAACAGGTGCGGGCACGATCCGGTAAGTCGCTGCCTGACAAGGATCTGTTGATCGCGTTCGAGATCGAATTCCGCCTGAACGAATCCGTTCCCCCAAATTACGCGGAGCAAATCGGTTGAAGTCGACGAACCGAGACCGAAATGGACCTGCGGCGATCTGATCGGCCGTTTCTGCGCCAACAAACCCGAACGAAGTTCAAGTTCGCCGCCGATCCCGAACGAGTTGACTCTCTGATCGCCTTCGGCCTTTGCCGATCGAGGCCTGATGATCTGCCAGCCGTAAGTGCCGGCGCTGCGATTGATGAACTGAGCCGCGCGTCCGTCAGTCCCGATCCCGATCAGATCGAGCTTACCGTCGGCGTTGAGATCCGCCGCCGACGTCGCCTGACCGTTGAGAATGCCGGCGGCGAGATGCGACGTGCCGTCCGGACCCGTGAGCCAGACTCTTGACCCAATGACAAAATCCGACGCACCGTTGTTGTCGAGATCCTCGATCAAGATCGTTCGCGGCGATTCGACGTTTGAATTGAGGATCACCGACGTCTCGAATTTCGAGTCGTCTTTGAATTCCACCCGGATCAATTCGTTGTTAGAAAGCAGCGCCGCAATTTCGAGGCGCGCGTCGCTGTTCGTGTCGCCGATCGCGATCGCTGTGGCGTCGTGCGGCAAAGCGACGTCGCGCGGACTGTACTGACCGCTTCGTTGATTGATCAGAATCCGCAGAGCAGAACCGGAAAGCACCGCTAGATCCATATCGCCGTCCTCGTCGACGTCAATCGGCTCCATTGATCGGATGTTTTCCAATCCGGGCAATCCCGGGATCGTCGAGAATGATCCGTCGGCGTTGTTCCGAAGCACGACGACCGGGCCGACGGTCGGTGCGGCAAAAAGATCAAGGTCACCGTCGATGTCTACATCGTGCGTAAAGACGCGGACGTACTCACGATTGATCAACGCCGGCGGGATTCTGGTTCGGCTCGTGAGGTCGGCACCCGACGGGTCGAAAAACCTGAGTCCGGTTTGACCCGCGGTGACAAAATCGCTGCGGAAATCGTAATCGATGTCAATCGTGACAACATCGGACGCCGCCGCTCCGAGTTTGACGTTCCCGGCGCGAGTGCCCGATTCGTCAGAATAGCTGGTGATTGCGACCGAGTCGCCGTCGGTAAAGGCAGCGTGAGCAAACCGGACTTTGTCTTCCGAAATCGCCTGCGAGTCAAACGTCAGCGCCGCGTCGTGCGGCGCTGGTGTAAAGTCGGGCGATGGCAACTTTATCGGTCGGGCAAAGGGCTCGCCGATCGTCGTTTTGCTGAATTTGACGTCGTCGATGGCTTTTCGGAAGTCAGCGAGACGCAACAGGACGTTCCGGAAAAAGGCGATTCGCTGGGCTACTTCCCGCGTGTTGCCGGTCCCGATTGACTCCGCGAGCGCGGCGTGCTGATTCCGGATCTCCTCATCCCATCCGTCCGTGTCGACCTTGATGGCGGCGAAGTTTCGTCTAAGTTTTTCGATATCACCACGCTTTGCCGACAGCCGGACGATCTCGATCAGAACAGCCGTATTTCCCGGAAATATCTCGAGAATCGACTCATATCGGGACAATGCTTCAGCGTCATTGCCCTCCCGCTCAAACTCCTCAGCCAGAGCGACGATCGATTTCGTGTCCCGCGGATCGATCTCGATCGCGGTCTTTAGATTGCGCTGCACCGACTCAAAATCGCCGCGTTGTATTTCGAGAACTGCGAGGTTCGCGAAGATCCGGCCGTTTCGCGGATCAAGGGCCCGCGCTTTTTCAAGAGATTTGAACGAAGCGGAATAGTCGCGTTGCCGCATCTGCAGGATGCCGAGATTGGCCCACGCGGCCGGCTCATCCGAAGTGATGCGAACGGCATTTTCGAGCTCTTTTTGCGCCCTCAGATCATCGGCGACCTGCATCGCAGCCAGTCCGACATAGAAAGACTTCAGCGCCTCGGCGTATTCGTTCGAACCTTTCGCCGGCAGTCCCGCACGGCATCCGATCAATGCACATCCGATCAATACAACGGCTATTAGTCGCCAGTTTCTGAGCGCGCTTTTCAATTGATCGCCCCCTTTTTGGCTTCATCGATAAGCCGATTGTTGTTCTCGTAGGACGGCTCGAACGCCTCGCCGATCGGAGGATAGATATGTTTTTGATAAATCGGATAAGCCTCAGTTCGTAAATGAGCCGACATCAAATGTCCGCGACGGGTGTTGCGCTCATGTCTGAGCGCCGAAACATCGATCGGGCCGACAACGATCCGCTCGCCGCCGCCCTCGCTCGCACGCGCCACGACCCGACCGTCAAAATCGACGATCATCGAGCCGCCCGACCACGAATACGGCGGGTAATTGCTCAATGATGCAGCCTGATTTGAAGCCGCGACGTAGGCGACGTTCTCGAGCGCCCGGCAACGATTGACGACCGTCCACCAATCCATCGGGTCGGAAGCGTTCCACGGATCCATATAGGCGGAAACTCGAACAAGGATCTCTGCTCCGTTCATCGCAAGTTGTCTCGTAGTCTCAGGAAATATCCAGTCATAGCAGATTGCGCAGCCGATATTGCCGATCTCGGTCTTGGCGACCGGAAAAAGCTCTTCCTCATAATCCGGGATATCATGCGGCGACGAATGGACTTCAAATGGGATCCATGGATTCACTTTTCTGTACTTGTAGAGAATTCCGGAAGGCCCGATGAGGCACGACGTGTTGAAAACGTGGCCCGGGTATTTCGGATCGATTTCGAGCATCGACCCGGACTGAATGAAGACTCCGAGTTCCCGAGCCTTTTCGGCCAGTCGTTCCGTATGTTCGTTGGGGATTTCAACCGCGAGTTTGTCACGAAGGTCGGCGAGCTTTTCGAAAACCGGCGCGGAATGGGCGAACTCAGGAAAAACCAGCAGTCTGACCGGCAGAAACGGGACTGATCCGATTATGGCCGAGTCGATGATACGCAGAATCCTGTCGGTGTTGCGCCGCATGTCTGCCCGCGCTACCGGATTGGAAAGATCCGTCTGGCAGACGGCGGCCGAAAACCGAAGATGTTCCATAGTCTCAGTCTGTTCCTTTTACTCCGAACAATCCGGCGCGACATGCCGGGGCAGGTTGGGATCAAACTCACGGTGTTTTCGAGAGTTTTCCCGGGACGAACTCAACCGACGCGGTGTCTTGTTTGACAAAATAGTACTTGCCGGACGTGACGTCGGTCAGCACCTGCTTTTCGCCGCCGGGCCAGAAAATCGTCAGTTCGTCGATCTTCGCGGCGTCGCCGAGTCCGAAATGTACGCGGAGATCGCTGACCGAAAGATAACTTTGCGAGCCCTGAACGTGACGCTCGATCGATTTGGTTCCGATCTTTGCGACGATACGCGTTCCGATCGCGCTCCGGTTTGCCTTCGTGCCTTCAAGCAAAAGCCCGACGAAATTGCCCTTTTTGGCCGTTTCGTTGAACGCGACCTGAACCTTTCCGCCGTTGTTGACGACCACGTAATCGAGATCGCCGTCGCCGTCCAAGTCAGCCGTTGCCAACCCGCGCGATACTTGTTTGTCAGCAAGCGCCTGTCCTGCTGATTCGGTGATCTCGGCGAACTTCCCGTCGCCGGTGTTTTCAAACAGCGAGTTTGTCTGCTCGAAGGTGATCGTATCGGAATTGATCGAGATGTTGTCTTCGACATGGCCGTTGACGGAGATCAGATCCTCGTCACCGTCGTTGTCGGCATCGAAAAACTCGAGTCCCCATTTCAGCCTTGCGCGCGATGCCTGTCCGATGCCGATCGCGTCAGAGACTTCACGGAACAAGAGCGGCTCGGTCTGGCTGTAAACGGCGGTCGATTCATCCTGAAAGTTCGTGACCGCGATGTCGAGCCGGCCGTTGCCGTCGATGTCGGTGAAATCGACGCCCATCGAACCTTCCTCGCGTCCGGTGATGCTATAGGCGCAGCCGGCGAGTGCCGCGATATCCTTGAACTTGCCCTTTCCGTCGTTTATCCAAAGATTGTTGGCCGTCGAGTCATTCGCGACGTAGATGTCCTGATCGCCGTCGAGGTCGATATCGACGATTCCGAGCGCGAGGCCTTTCCCCTTATCGGCGGCGATCCCGCTTTCGGCCGTGACATCGGTAAATTTTCCGCCGTCATTGCGCCAGATCTGATCCGGCAAGCCTTCATAAAGAGTTGGTGTCGGGTAAATCATGACGCGGTTTCGGAACGAACGCTGCCATGACTTCGGATCGAAGGCGACATATTTGACGACATAAAGATCGAGATCGGCGTCTCCGTCCATATCGAAAAAACCGGCGCTCGTCGCCCAGCGTCCGTCGGGCTTTATCCCGGCTGCGGCGGTAACGTCTTCGAATTTGGTGCCGGTATTTCGAAGAAGCCGGTTCCGGCCTTCGAAATTTGTCAGAAACGCGTCGATCCAGCCATCGTTGTCGAAATCGCCGACCGCCACACCCTGGCCGTATCCGTCCGATGTCAGATTCCACTCGGCGGTCGCGTCGCGGAAAACGCCCTTCCCGTCGTTGAGGAATAGCCGATCGCCGGCTTCCTGCGGACGGGAAGCGGCCCCGAGCGCGCCGCTGTTGACGATTAGAAGATCGGGTGCCCCGTCGCGATTGAAATCGCCGACCGCGGTCCCGCTGCCCATAATTTCCGGAATC
>JBGASE010000085.1:0-13953 GCA_044229875.1 Pyrinomonadaceae bacterium
TCAATTTCAATGGCGGCGCGTTTGTTTATTTTCCCAATGCTTCGCCGCAGCGTGTCGGATTTGAGGCGCCGACCAACATCGGCGACAATGTTCTTTCCGTGACAATGACCGCTGCTGAGCCGACCCGATTGCTGCTGACCGCGACCGGTTACGGACCGCGCGGGGCCCGGAAACAGCTCGAAGCTATCATCCAGAAAAACTTTTTCAACGGTCTGACCGCACCGGCGACGCTGGCGCTTATTGGACCTCCGAGCACGGCCACTCCGGCGACGACGTTCTTATTTGATCCGGGTTCGTCCAATGTGACAAGTTATTCCGGTGACGACGTTGTTTCAACCGATATCATTCCGCCGATTGGAACAACCAACCAGCCGAACCTTGATGATGTCGAGGCGTCCGTTGACGGACAACCGCCGCATCCATTCAACGGAAACGTCATCGGGACGCCGGCCGACATTGGTCCGGAAAACCCGGATTGGCTGACATCACCGGCAAAACTTGATGTCGCGATCCACAGTCTCTACGGTGTCGCTTCAAGTGCAGGCCGCTATTACGGCGCCGGACAGGATCCGCCGAACTTCGGAAACAACGCGACGGCTCAAGGAATTACCTTTGTCGATCACGACGCGACGTTTACCGGTTCCGGCGGGGGAATTCTGGTTGTCACCGGAAAACTCACGCTCCACGGAAACTTTAATTTCAATGGACTTATCGTTGTCACGGGACAAGGTGGAGTCGATCGACGGGGTGGCGGAAACGGGACACTGCAGGGCAACATCGTCGTTGCGCCTTATCTCAAAGGGCTGATTTCCGACAATCAGACGCCGTCGATCTCGGATAGTTTCCTCGCGCCGCAGTATGATCTGTCCGGCGGTGGTAACTCGACGATCACCTATAACTCGAGCAGCGTCGCGAACGGCCTGATCGCGGTCAGCAACTTTGTTCTCGGCGTCGCAGAAAAATAAGCCGCAAATTCCGATCAGGACGGGGCGACCGAAAATGCCGCCCCGTCCTCCCTCAAATCCACCTGACTATGACTGTTTTCAAGCAAACACTCATCCTCTTCTTCATCGCAATTGTCAGCCTCGTAGGTTTCGGCTGTTCGTCCGCACAAGAATCGGCGGGCGAGGAACTCAAGCTCGACGACGGCTATAAGGTCAACGAGTCGAATGAGATCATGATTGACGATTCGGCGTTCAACGACAAGAACATCCCCGTCTCAACCCTTGGTGAACGGTTACCGGAATCGACTCGTACGGTCGCCGACAATTCAAAGGTGACATCGATGAACGACGGTCATGGGAACGTGACTGAAACGAGAATGTTCCCGGCGACCGCCCGCCTCAAGATGATCATCGTCCGCACGTCGACAGATGGTTCGCGACAGGTATTCGTTTACGGCCAAGACGCACAGGTCAAACAACTTCCCCCGGAATGGCACGATCGGGCGCTGACCGCGAGTTCCGATCAGATTGCCGATGAGCTTAAAATGTACGGCGGCCCGATCACGAAACTGAGGCCGATCGGACAATAGTCAACCAATTGAAACTGCCAAGAAACGCAACCCGGAACAAATCCGCGGTTGCGTTTTTTTGTTTGACCCAATCAGTTGTCGTCGTCAGCCGGGCCAGCGGTGATCGGAACGCCGAAGGCCTCATTTACGGTGCGTGCGTCCGAATCGGCGATATCGTTTCGAACAAGCAGAATCAGCTCAACGCCCGGACGAAGCGGAAATTCGCCCGCGATTTTGTAATGAACGGCGTACTTCTCGACGATGTCGGCTTCCTGATCGACGGACTTTGCGACGATGATTTCGGCAGTACTCGCATCGACAAGTTTTCCGTGAAAATTCGCCTTTGTGTAGTCATTCAGATACCAGGGCATTGGCCAGTAGTCCGGTGAAACGATCTCGATCGTTGCCTCGGTCCCACGTCCGCTCTTGTCGGCGTAGTAATGAATCTGGTTGACGAGATCGACGAAACCGCGTTTTGTATGGGCGTAAATGTACGGCATCGCGTCGTCGTCGTACCGTTTGAAATTGATGTCGTACGCCTGGAAGGCAAGCACGGCCGAGGCGACGCCGGCAAGAGCGAGACCGCCGACCTTCATCCGCTGGTCCGCTGAACTGATCAGTTCGTTGACGGCGTATCCGGCGCTGATGCACATCGGCAGGATGAATGAAAGCGCGAGCCACGGCGTTTTGTAAGGAATGATCGTGTATGCCGCAAAGAGACCGAACGACCAAAGTCCGGCAAAGAGCGCGAACCGGTGCCGTGTCCGGATCATTGCGAAAAGCAGCCCGAGCGCGGAAAGGATCATGATCGGTGCTTCGATCTTCATTCCCCATTTGACGTATGCAAGGAATCCGTTCTGCGTGTGATCGGTGTTGCCGGTTTTCGTCCAGATCGCGTAGGCCTTGAACGCGCCCTGCAGGCCCTCCGGATAGGTAAAGAACGAAGAGAAAAAGAGCGCGCCGACGTAGAAGAAGATGACGATCGTCGAAACGACAATGAGCATGTAGTCGGCCGAAAATTTCTCCGGACGGCGTTTGAGATAGGCGATTCCGGCGATTCCCGCGAGCGCGACCGCGAAACCGACGATCACGTTATCGAAATTGGCGAAATCAAGCCGGCGCCAGGCGGCCATCGATCCGCCTTTGTCCTGCGATCCAACAATCATCGCGACCGCGATCCGGACAAATGCCCAAACGACGATGATTGACGCGGATGCCAAAGCGTACTTGACGATGATCATTTCCCACACATCGGAAACTGCGAGTGCTTCACGAAGCGATCGATAATTGAGCGTGTCGGGTTCATCAAATCCGGACTCCTCAATCGGTCCGCTCTTCATCCTGAGCAACGTCAGAATCCAGACCGCAACGGCCGCGACGATCAGAAAAATGATCATGTAGAAGATCGCGGCCTGACCTGAACTGTTCGCCGGATCGCGCTCGGCGAGACCGAGGAATTCGCCCGACAGCCATACGAAAAAGTCTTTAAGGCGTCCCGAAACGGCAGCCGCCGTGAGGCCCGCGATCGCGGTCGGGACCGCGAATATCCAAAAACGCGAATTCCGATAAGCTTCGGAAGCCGTGATCCTTTCCCAAAGCGGAATGCATACGACGGCGATGATCATCGTGCCGACGGTGATGAATCCGGTTTCCTTCGTCGCGAAAAGCAGGACGGTCGAGGCCGACGCGAGCAGCAGGTAGATCGGCCGGCCGTCATTCCATGTAACGAGCATCCGGAGAACAAAACCGACGAGTACGATCTCGATCGCGAGAAAGATCGCCCTGAAGACCCAAACCAGCGTCGTATCGGCGCCGCCGATCTGGTCCGCCAGGTTGATCGTTGAAGGCAAAAAACAGATCAGCAACAGAAGCGACATCCAGATGACCGCAAAGATCCCGGCCTTTTGACGCTCAAGAAAAAGCAATATCGAAACGACGATCGCCAGGCTGAAGAAGACGAACAGCATTTCGTGGATGAAATACCGCGAAATAAAGGTCATTCCCGGCGAAAGAGCCAGAAACAGCGCGGCGAAAAGCGTTCCGCTTTTGCCGATGTACTTCTTGAGATAAAGCGCGAGGACGACCGTCAGAACGCCGAACAATGCGACGCTTGCACGGACGCTCCAGGTGTTTAGTCCGAAAAGCTTCGAAAATGCGAGCGACAGGTAATAAAGATCCGGACCGTGGTAATTGGCCGGATCATATTGGTATTTTCCTTCACGAAAAAGCGTTGTCAAAAAGTAACCGTTGACTCCCTCGTCATGGTGAAAAGGTTTCAGATCGAGCCAGAAAAATCTGAGAAAGGCAGCGATCGCGGCTATCAGGGCACCGTTTCCGATAAATAGCCAGTCTCGCTCAACGGGCTCGGCAGCCGGCGCGTCCACAATTTCGAGTTCTTTGTCTTCCATCGTTCGATGTTCTTATCTAGCTTTCACCACCCGATAATCGCCGTATTCAGCGACGGTCTGGAATTTCTCAAAATACTCACGGCTGACCATGATGTTTCCGATCTCTTCGGGCGAAATGATGACATAGTCGATCTCGTATTTCTTGAGCAGTGCATCGGCGATCGCCGATCCGCTGTAGATCCGTTTGACGTCCGCTTCGCGCGCCGAATAGTCGATGCCGTAAGATCCGAGATGGCCCGAATATCGCATCAGCGAGCGGCGCCCGGAAATCACCACCGCCGAGTTGTAAGTCGGCGCATTAAGAAACAGCGCTTTCGGATCGGTCCTTTGCCTGATCTCATTGGCGATCTTCACGGCATCGTGACTGAAAACGCTGTAATTGATCTGTCCCGAAACGGTCCGCCAGACGTCGAGTGCTCCCGACATCGTCAGGATCAGAAAAGCGCCGATCGCCACGACGCGCATCGCTCCGCCGCGTTCCCAAGCCCAGGCGATCGAGTAAGCGACAAACGGCAGCGATCCGACGAACCAATAAATCAGGACCTTGATGTTGTCCCATTCCCACGGTGCGAGTTTGACGGTGTTCGAGACGAGAAAAAGGAACGCGAACGGCAAATAAAACAAAACAAGACGCGAGTCCGACTCTTTGTCCCGCTTTGACAAAAGAATGCCACCGGCGATCGAAAGCGGAATAAAGATCCCGAGGTTCTTGATCCAGAATGCGAGCAGGTTCTGATCTTTTGAGTCCCATCCGATATGCCAGCCGATAAACTCTTTGAGATTGCTGGCACTTCCGGTCAACGACCAGGCAAGCATCGGCAGCGAAATGACAGAAACGCCGATTCCGAACGCGACCAGTTCGCGCCATCGGTCGCGCCGCGTGAAAAATACGTAAGCACTGACGACGAAAAGAACCGCGAGACTGTGAACATGGATCAGCGGCAACGTTCCGGCGATAAAACCGACAAGCAAATGCGGGAGATACGAAACGGCGGCCGGCGCGCCGTGATCTGCCTCTTCATCGCTCGCGGCCGGAACCGAAAAAATGCGCCAGAGCGCGGTCAGCGCGATGAGCGTAACCGGCATTCCGAATAATAGGCTCCGTTGCGTCAGAAACAGTACGACAAGTGAATTTCCCCAACGGAATTTCTCGCCGATCGTGTAATCCTGCGGCAATTTCCAAAGCGTTGCCGCGAGTCCCTGAGCGCCGTCGACGTAATCTTTTGCGAACCAGACAAACCCGAGACCGCCGCTGAAAATCAGCAACAGAACCGCGATCTTGCCGGATTTCCGGATGCCGACCGTTTCGGTTACGAATTTTTCAAGCAGCACGATCAGCGAAAACCCGAGCGTCAAATTCTGGACGAACATCGCCTCACGAACGCCGGCTCCGAGCTTGACGAAAAACGCCGTCAGCATATCGGCGAAAAACGGGTAGGTGAACTTGGCGCCGGCGTACGACGGATTTTCGGGCGGAAAATTGTTTCCTTCACTGAAAGCAAAGATCGCGCCGAGATGAAACGGCAGATCGCCGAGATTCTGCGAGCCGCCGGTGAATATGCCCTGATCCGTTTCGATCATCGCGCGCTCGAAGAAGAAACCGAGGATCAGCATAACGCCGACGTAATATGCGAACCTGATCGCTTTTGCCGGCGTCGCGCCCTGCGTTTTCCCCTTTGCCTTGTCGAGGTCGTGCCGGAATTCCTTATGGATGTCCTTGCGTCGCAGCAGAAGCACCGGTGACGCGGCAATTGCGACCGCGAGCAGGATGATCGGAACCGAGAGTCCGACAGCGCTCGCGAAAAGAAACCCGAAAACCGCGAGAATCGCCGCGCCGATCACGTTACCGGCAGCGATCCGCGCCAGCAGCGAGTCGTTCTTCTCGTAAAGATATGTCAACGCCAGTCCGCCGGCGGTCGACAGGGCGATGATGGCAAGGGTCAAAAGCATTGCATCATTTATAGCAAAAACCGCCGTTTGCGTCGATTTATTGGGTGCAAGCAGCACTCATCATTTTTTCAAACGGCGATGAAAAGGTAGAATAGTCGTTTCGGTAACCGGACCGATTTTCGAACTTATGTTACAAGCTGGAATCGTCGGACTTCCGAACGTCGGAAAGTCAACTCTTTTTAACGCGCTGACCGCGCAGGAAGCAGCGCTCGCCGCCAACTATCCGTTTGCGACGATCGAGCCGAACGTCGGCGTCGTCGCCGTTCCCGATGAACGTCTGGCGGTCCTCGAAAAGCTCAACAAAGCACAGAAGACCGTGCCGGCGACCGTCGAATTCGTCGACATCGCCGGACTCGTCAAAGGCGCGTCGGAAGGCGCCGGGCTCGGCAATCAGTTTCTCGCGAACATTCGCGAGACGCATGCGATCGTTCAGGTCGTTCGTTGTTTCGAGGATGACGACATCATTCACGTCGAAGGATCGGTCAATCCTGTTCGCGATATCGAGACGATCCAGATCGAACTCGCGCTGGCCGATCTCGGCTCGATCGAGAAGCGCAAGGACAAGTCGATGCGCGCAGCCAAGGCCGGCGACAAGGACGCGAAACGCGATCTTGAGATCATCGAAAAGATCCAGCCGGTGCTCGAACTCGGCCGTCCCGCGCGTTCGGCCGATCTGACCGATGATGAAAGGGCGGTTCTCAAAGGCTGGTTCCTGCTGTCTTCAAAACCGACGATCTACGCAGCTAACGTCGATGAAGACACGTTGATGGACGAATCGGGGAACGCGCACGTCGCGGCCGTTCGCGAGCACGCCGCGAAGGAAAACGCGGAGGTCGTCTTGATCTGCGCCAAGCTAGAAGCCGAACTCGTCGCGCTTGAACCGGAAGAACGGACCGAATTTCTCGCCGATCTCGGCGTGACATCAAGCGGTGTCGATAAGTTGATCAAAGCCGCCTACAAGATGCTCGGGCTGATGAGTTTCTTGACCGCCGGTGAAAAAGAGGTCCGCGCGTGGACGATCCCGATCGGGACCAAAGCGCCGCAGGCCGCCGGCGAGATCCATTCCGACATCGAGCGCGGCTTTATCCGCGCCGAAATCGTCTCGTATGACGACCTTGTCGCGTGCGGATCGCGCAAGGCCGCGAGCGAAAAGGGACTCGCACGGCTCGAAGGCAAAGACTATGTGATGCGCGACGGCGACGTCGTCGATTTCCGTTTCAATGTCTAGCTTTTGGTGTTAGAATTGCAGGGCGAAGTTAAGATCTATCTGGTGAAATTATGCCGAACAGCATCACCGAAATCTCAAATGCAACGCCGATAATCACGGCGACGAAACTCACTTACGACAATTTTCTACGCCTTCACGCCGGTCGCCGTACTGAGTATGTTGACGGCGAAGTCCTTGCAAAAATGACAGTTACACGAACTCACGATAATCTGACGGGATTTCTGAACGCGATCCTGCGGGCGTATGTCGAGTCACGCGGTCTTGGCCGGATATACGGAGACGCGTTTCAGATGAAGCTCTCAGTCGGAGGAGCGATCAAGGGGCGCGAGCCGGACGTCCTTTTTGTCTCGCGAGAGAATTTGCGACGGGTTTCAGAGCGTTTTCTCGATGGCCCGGCTGATCTTGCAGTTGAGGTCGTATCAGCGGACAGTGTTGACCGTGATCGTGTTGAGAAATTTGGGGAATACGAATCCGCCGGCGTCCGTGAGTACTGGATTATTGATCCTTCTCTAGAAACTGTTGAGTTCTACGGATTGGACGCGACCGGAGTATTCAGATTGCTCCCGATCTCAGGTGAAGGTGTTTTTGAAAGCAAGGTGATTGAGGGGCTTCAAATCGAAACCAGTTGGTTTTGGAGGGATGAGATGCCGAAATTACTCGATGTCTTCAAATATTGGGATCTGGTTTGATCCTTCGCTTCGATAATTCAGACCAACGGAAAATGAACCAAACAGATTACGAAAAACTAATTGAACAAATTACCGATCTGGTGCTTGCGAAGATCGGTGACGATGCTTATTGTCCGACGTTTTGCCGCGCCGATGTTGAACGGATCGTCGATGCGGGCGCGTCGCGCATCGGGATCGTTCTCGGATCAACCGCGACCGCGCATGATTGGGCGAGTCTCATCGACCATACGCTGCTGAAGCCCGAAGCGTCCGAATCTGACATCAAGAAACTTTGCAATGAAGCGATCCAGTTCGGGTTCGCGTCCGTTTGCGTCAATCCGGCGTGGGTCAAAAAGGCGAGCGAGTTTTTGGAGGGTTCAAACGTTCCGGTATGCACGGTCATCGGGTTTCCGCTCGGGGCAACGCTTCCCGACGTCAAAGCCTATGAAGCCCGGCGGGCGATCTTCAATGGCGCCCGTGAAGTCGACATGGTGATCAATATCGGCGCGCTCAAATCGGGTGACGACTGCGCCGTCGAAGACGACATCCGGGCGGTTGCCGAAGCGGCCCATGAAAACGGCGTCCTGCTGAAGGTGATCATCGAGACCGCGCTTTTGACCGATGATGAGAAGGTGCGGGCGTGTCTCGCGTCGAAGAACGGCGGGGCGGATTTCGTCAAGACGTCCACCGGATTTGCAAAGGGCGGCGCAACGGCCGACGATGTCGCGCTGATGCGGCGAACGGTCGGTCACGCGCTCGGCGTCAAGGCGTCCGGTGGCGTAAAAGGGATCGACGATGCCCGCAAGATGTTCGAAGCCGGAGCAACCAGAATCGGCGCCTCAGTCGGCGTAAAAATCGCCCAGGAAGCTAGCGGCATCAAGTCTACGATCGTCGCGGGCTCGTACTAGGAAAGTGGAAAAGTAAAAAGGGAAAAGGGAAAAGGGAAAAGTAAAAAGGCAAAAGTAAAAAAGCAAAAAGTGAAAGAGTGAAAAGGTAGAAGATTATTCAAGAGTCAAAAATCAAAATTCAAAAAACGGATCTTGATTTTTGATTCTTGATTACTCTCTTACATTAATCTTGATTCTTGAATTTTAATTCTTGAAGCGGGGTTCATGATTGCTTTGCGCCTTGGTGTCTTTGCGGGAAGCCAAACCGGGTGTTCCCGCAAAGACGCCAAGCGCAAAGCAACTGGTGATTCTGAATATTCCAACGGGCTCCAAGATTCAAAAAAACGGATCTTGATTCTTGATTCTTGATTTTTAAATCCTAGTTTACCGTTTCACTCTTTCACTTTTTGCCTTTTCACTTTTTACTTTTGCCTTTTTACTTTTGCCTTTTTACTTTTTCCTACGATAGCTTGAAGTTGTAAACAACGGTCCCTGTTGCTTTTACGGGTTTTCCGTCGACGGTTACCGGCTTGAATTTCGAGCGCTTTGCGGCATCTTCACTCGCCGCGCGAAGGCCTCTCGGGCCGGCGGTGGCCTTGGCCGAAACGACCTTGCCTTCTTCGTCGAGCGTTACCTGAACCGTCACCATCCCTTCGGTCCGCGCCTGCTTTTCGGTCGCCGGGTACATCGGAACCGCAAGTTTCAGCGCCTGCTCACGCAATGGACCGGCGTTGAACGGTCCCTCGTTTGCAGCAACAGGTTGCTTGTTGGCGTTTGGGTCGGTCTGCGGCTTTACGGGTTCCTTGATCGCGGTCGTTGCCGGCATGGGTTTCGGCTGTTTGGCGGCGACTCGCTGCAGCGCCGATTTCGCCGGTTCGTTATCGCTGTCGAGCTCGACCGCTTTGGTCAGATCCGCGAGCGATTTTTCGAACGCTCCGACGTTTTCATGCGCGACGCCGCGATTGTAATACGCCATCGATTCGGTCGGATCAAGTTCGATCACCTTATCGAAATCGGCGATCGCCGGATTGAAATTCTTCTTGTTGAAATGCGCCATGCCGCGCGAAAAATAGATCGTCGGCTCTTTCGGATTGAGTTCGATCGCCTTTGTGTAATTAGTTATCGCGGCGTCAAAATCACCCATCACGAAGCTCGCATTCGCTTTATTTTGAAATACGGAAGCATCTGGCGGTTTCGGTGTCGCGACCGGCGCGGGCGTCGGCTCTGCCTTTGGTTGCGGCGTCGGTTCGGCCTTTACCACCGGCGATTTCGCGCGGATGATCCCGATCAGCTGTTCGTCGGCACCGGCATTGCGGAGCTCTTTTTCGAGATCCGAATTGATCGCAAACGTTACCCCGCGGAGCTTTACGCCCTCCGTCAGGATCTGGTTTTTCTCGACGAGCGTTGCCTTTTTCGATCGCAAAGCGGTAATGATATCGACCAGGCTCAGCTGACCTTGCTGCGCAATCGTTGCCGGAGCAGCGAACGTCAAGATCAGGAACGCGAAAAACGTCATTAAAGTGGTGGAACGATAATTCATAAATACCTCCGTTAATTGTCCTTGAGGAGATCGTCAAGCGTGACCGATTTCTTTTGGGGTTGAGTTGATTTCGGCGAGGGCGAAGGTTGTTTCTTTGCCTGCTGAGGCGGCGTCTGCGTCGGTTTTGACTTGAGTGCCGGATCAACGGCGTTCCGATCGGTTTCAATCGCGTTTTCAGCGACGGTTTGCTGATTCTGATCGCCGGATGCAACGACCGGGCTGTCGGCAACCGGATTTGTTTCTGCGACCGGAACCGGCGCTTTCGGTGTTACGATCTGTGACTGCGGTTCCGGAGCGGTTCCGGACATAAAGGTCATGACACCAAATCCGGCGGCGCCGAGAACGAGCACAAGAACCCCGATTCCGGCGACTTTCGCGATCGATCGGCGACCGGTCGGTTCGTCTTGGAACGCGTCGGAGAAATCGACGGGTTGATCATCGAATTCCCGAACGTACGGGGTCTCAGCGATGAGCGGTGCGGCGTGGCCGGCGTTGACTACCGGTTCCGGAGCCGCCGGCGCCGAAGATTCGGGCAACATCGCGTCGGATACCTTGAATTCGACGGTTTCGCGCTCAAGCAGTTTCTTTTCAGCTTCGGCGGCGCGTTGCTCGGCTTCCAGCCGACGAGCCTCGGCTTCGCGAAGTTGCCGTTTGATCATGTCGAGCTGGCGCGATTCTTCAGATTGTACTCCCGACGAATTGACACGCGGCGGAGCGGGGACGACCGGAACGCTTGCCGCGGCGGGTTTCGCGACCGGGACTGCCGGTCTTGCGGGAGCCGCGGGACGGGATTTCGGAACTTCCAGGATCGCGTCATCTTCGATCATCGTCGGCGTTCGCGGTTCGTCGACCGCGTCTTTCAAACGGGCAAACGACGACCGCAGTACCTGACGCAGTATCGATGCTGATCCATAACGATTCTCGCGCTTGATTTCCATCGCTCTCAGCAGAACCTCGGAAACCTCCGCCGGGACGGCTGGATTGAATCTCGAAGCCGGGACAATCGGGTCGGGCTTGCCCTCGAGGAGATCAATTGAGCGCGTCAGCGCGTCGACGGGGACCCGACCGGTCAGCAGATGATAAAGCGTCGCGGCGATCGAGTAGACGTCGCTCTGAACATCGAGCGGAAGCTCAAGGATTTCAGCCGATTTTTCGTCATAGCCGCTGCGGATGACCTTGCGCGAACCGGCATCGAGCCCGAGCCAGATCTGTTCGATCGGA
Organism: Pyrinomonadaceae bacterium; assembly: GCA_044229875.1. Lineage (GTDB taxonomy): Bacteria > Acidobacteriota > Blastocatellia > Pyrinomonadales > Pyrinomonadaceae > JAFDVJ01. Next base: position 11,416 of record JBGASE010000085.1, read on the forward strand.
AGATATCCAAGGACGGTCGCGTCAAATGACAGAACTTCGGCCGCTACGGATTTTGCACCGTTGGCACCGAAGACGTAGAGTTTGACGTTGCCGCCCGCGCTGAGCTTGATGTTTTGGGGTTTTATGTTTGAATGAACGATCGGCGGCGATTGGGTATGCAGATGATGCAGCGCGTCGAGCAATCCGTCAGACCAGAGGGCTACATCCTTAGCCGGAAATGGTCCGCGTTTTTTTTCAAGCAACTCGCCGAGCGTGTAGCCGTCAGTGTGATCCATGACGAGATAGTTCTTTCCGTCTTCATCGAATTGATCGACGGCACACAACAGCGATTGGTGCTGCACGGATTCCGAGACGAGCACGGTCGGCACCGTGTCCGGTTCGAGGAGTGATTCTTTGAGCATTATGGTTTTTCCGGAGACAGTGTCGAAGGCCGAATATCCAACGCCCGAGTCGATCTGCCCGAGCTGAGAGACAATGCGATAGCGGTTTTGAAGTGTTTGATTCGTTGAAAGCATAGGGGGAATCCGCGAACGTGAGTATCGTTACGCCTCAAACATTATAAACAATGCAAAACGAGTTTGAAAAGAACTTTTTTGTCAATTTGACCGACTCAGATGGCATTGGCGCAGGCGAAGCCCGATGACCAGGCCCACTGGAAGTTGTAACCGCCTAGCCAGCCCGTGACATCGACCACTTCACCGATAAAGAAAAGTCCCGCAACCTTTTTGGATTCCATCGTTTGCGAGGAAATTTCCGAAGTCGAAACACCACCGGCCGTGACTTCCGCGCGATGATAACCGTCGGTTCGGTCGAATCTCAGCCGCCAATCGGTCAGGCGTTCGGAGAGGATCTTCAGGCGCGAGGCGGAGAGGCTCGAAGCCGGTTGCCGGAAATCGGAAAAGATCGATTCGACAACGCGTTTCGGCAAAACTTCGGCGATTTGGTTTGTCGCCAATTGGGATGATGAGAGGTCGATAAGCCCGGCGGGATCGCGGTCCGGAACAAGGTTGATCGAGACGGATTCGTCAGGCGTCCAGTAGTTTGAAATTTGCAGTATTGCCGGCCCCGATAAACCGTGATGTGTGAAAAGAACGTTTTCCCGAAACGATCTTTTTCGGATCGACGCGATTGCATCGACAGAAATCCCGGCAAGCGATTTGAAATCGCTCTCGCCGGTAAATGAGAGTCCGACAAGTGCCGGCCGGGTCGGGACCATCGTCATTCCGAACTGGCGGGCGACGCGATATCCGAAATCGGTCGCGCCGACCTTCGGGAACGAAAGGCCGCCGCATGCGATGACTAGTTTGCGGGATTCGAAATGACCGCGCGATGTGTCGACTTCGAAGCCGCTAGCGGTCCGTCGAACCGATTTCACTGAACATGCCGTCCTCAGATCGACACGGCCACGGCCGCACTCTGCGAGAAGCATTTCGACGATCATTCGGGCCGAATCCGTACAGAAAAGTTGGCCGAGTTTCTTTTCGAAGAATTCGATCCGATGACTTCGGACCAAACGAACGAAATCCTGTGGCGAATAGCCGGCCAGTGCGGATTTTGCAAAATGCTTGTTTTCCGAAGTGAAGTTTTCAGCCGTCGTTCCGAGGTTCGTGAAATTGCATCGTCCGCCGCCCGAAATAAGGATCTTCCTGCCCGGCTGCGAGTTGTGTTCGATCACCAAAACGCGCCGGCCGCGCTGACCCGCGACCGACGCGCAAAACAGGCCGGCAGCCCCGCCGCCGATGATGATCGCGTCATAGATCATCGTTTCAGATAACGTTCGACAAGTATGTTTGTGTGATGAATTTCGTGACCGGCGATGATGTACCCAAGCGCTCTGACCGAGAACTCATAGCCGCTGGCGACACCGCGCCGGGTCCACGCCTTTGCGGGAAAGTTCGAGAACATCAAAATGTGTGAATCCCGGACCGACAGAAATTCCTCGACAAGATCTTCAAACCTGCATTCATTGTAACCGGAGTTCGACATAAACTCGTCCTGATCCATACCCGGGACCGGCTCTGCGTTTCCGCGCGCGAACGACAATGCGCGAAACGCCATGATCCGCTCGGTATCGATCAGATGACCAAGCAGTTCACGTATGCTCCATTTGTCAGCGGCGTAGCGATGAAGCGATTGCTCCTCCGAAATTGCCGAGTATAGCTCTTCGACAAAATCACGCCGATGCCGGAGCGACTTGAGGAGATCATTGCCCTCCGCTTTTGAGACATAACCATGATAGTAGTGAAAATACTCATCCGCTTCGGGACGGATCACCATCGAATTTTTCATGTTCCAATTCTACCAAAAAAACGGTAGAATCAGCCCATGAAATTGCTTCTTTCAACTATGCTTGCAATGGCTCTGATGCTGACTGCCGGAATTGTTTCGACATCGGCACAGAAGGCCGAACCTCTGAGAATTTCGTTCGCGAAAGGGAAGTCTTCCGCGACCAAAACCGGCACGCTTTCAGACGGTGAGGAAATGGATTTCGTGTTCGGTGCTCGGGCGGGTCAAACCGTTTCGCTCAGTGTGACATCC
>JBGASE010000086.1:0-13923 GCA_044229875.1 Pyrinomonadaceae bacterium
GAATTGAATGCCGCTATTCCGGAGGCGGCCGGCAAAGGGGCAGAGATCGCTTTTGTCTCCGATGAACAGATCCGCGAAATGAATCTCGCCTGGCGAAAGAAGGATGCCGCGACTGACGTTCTCTCGTTCCCTTTCAAACCCGACCGGTGGGAGAAGGACGATCGGCTCGGCGACATTGCGATTTCGCTCGAACAGGCTGTCCGCCAGGCCACCGAAAACGAACTCACGTTAGAAATCGAGATCAAACAGCTCATCCTGCACGGAATTCTTCATCTTTGCGGATACGACCATGAGACCGACAACGGCGAGATGAACGCCCGCGAACTCGAACTGCGCGAAAAGTTGGGGATCTGAGCCTGACCGAACGTTCGGGCCGCCGTGCATTGTGTTAACATTCCGCTGAACCAATGACATCAAACTCCAAAAAGGCAGAACCGTGCGTCATGGTAATCTTCGGTGCAACCGGAGACCTGACAAAACGCAAGCTGTTTCCGGCGCTTTACAATCTGGCGAAGGGCGGTTATCTTCCGCAGTCTTTCGCGATTGTTGGCGTCGGCCGGCAAGAAATGGCGAGCGGTGAATTCAGGGCAAAGGTCGTCGCGGATCTCCGCGAATTCGTCGGCGAAGAGATCGATCCCGCACTGCTCCACTGGTTTGAAGAACGGAGTTTCTACACCGGCGGTGATTTTGATGACGATAAGAAGCTGTTCACTGATTTGAAGGACATGCTCGCAAAGGTCTGTGCCGAATTCGGGATCCCGGAGAACTTCTTCTATTACCTGGCAATCCCGCCGCAACTCTTCGCGAACGTCAGCGGAAAGATCGTCGCAAACGGGCTCGGCAAAGAAGAAAACGGCAAATGGCGCCGATTCATCTTCGAAAAGCCGTTCGGAACCGATTTCGATTCCGCGAAAGCGCTCAATTCCGAACTTCTGAAACTTCTCAGCGAGCGCCAGATCTATCGGATCGATCACTATCTGGGAAAAGAGACGGTTCAGAATATACTCGTCTTCCGATTCGGAAACTCGATCTTCGAACCGATCTGGAACCGGAATTTCGTCGATCATGTCCAGATCACCGTCGCGGAGAAACTTGGTGTCGAACTTCGCGGAAATTATTACGAGAATTCCGGCGCGCTCCGCGACATGATCCCGAATCATATATTTCAGCTGGTGACGCTGACGGCGATGGAACCGCCGGTTTCATTCGAGGCTGACGCCGTCCGCGACGAACAGGCGAAGATCCTCGCGGCAATTCAGCCGTTCTCGCCTGAAGAAGTGCTTCAGAAGGCGGTGCGCGGACAATATTCTGCCGGCGCGATCGACGGCGTTCCGGTTCCCGCGTATCGGTCGGAAACCAACGTCGACGCGCAATCGTCGACCGAAACCTTCGCCGCGCTCAGCCTTTCTATCGACAATTGGCGCTGGGCCGGAGTTCCCTTCTTCGTCCGCACCGGCAAACGGATGCCGGCCAAGCATTCGGAGATCGTGATCCAATTCAAGAAGGCGCCTTTTGTTTTGTTTCGCGACACTTCGATCGAGAAACTTACGACCAACCGGATCGTCATCCATATTCAGCCCGATGAAGGAATCACACTCCACTTCGGCGCGAAGATCCCCGGCCCGGTCGTCCAAATGGGTGCGGTCGACATGGATTTCAACTATGTCGATCATTTCGGCGAACATATCTCGACAGGTTACGAACGGCTGCTGTTTGACTGCATGATCGGCGATGCGACGCTTTTTCAGCGTGCCGACATGGTCGAGGCAAGCTGGCAGATCGTGACACCGATCCTCGATGTCTGGAAAGCGATTCCGGCGCGCGATTTCCCGAACTACGAAGCCGGAAGCTGGGGGCCGGCGGAAGCTGACCAACTGATAAAGGAATGCGGCGGAAAGTGGATCAATACCGTGACATGAAACGGATCATCGTCACTGACGACATCTTCAAAACCGCTGCTGACCGTTTCGCCGATCTGGCGCGCACGGCGATCAACGCGCGCGGCAGATTTGATGTTGCGCGTGCTGGTGGGACGACACCGAAGTCGCTTTACAGAATGCTCGCGTCCGAACCACATCGATTGAAGATTGATTGGGCGAAGGTGTTTTTCTTCTTTGGCGATGAGCGTTTTGTTCCGTTCAACGATCCGAAAAGCAATTTTCGAATGGCGGACGAAAGCCTGTTCAGGCCGCTTGGAATTGCCGAAAGTCAGATTTTTCGTTGGCCAACGGAAGAACCGAACCCGGCATCGATCGCCGAACGTTACGCGACGTCGATTGCGAGCCATTTCGCCGCGCAGTCGACGGATTGCCCGCGTTTCGATCTTGTCTTGCTCGGACTCGGTGAGGACGGTCACACGGCGTCGCTGTTCCCTGAAACCGCCGCGTTGGCTGAGTTTACGGCCACAACGCTGGCGTGTTTTGTCGAAAAACTCGGCGCGTGGCGATTTTCGCTGACCTTTCCCTTGATCAATCGGGCGCGGACGGTGATTTTCTTGGTCAGCGGAGAAAAAAAAGCCGATGTCGTCCGAGATGTTTTTGACCCCGATCATTCGGTCTCGGCGATTCCCGCCCGCGGTGTTGAATCCGACGATCTGCTATTTTTGATTGATCGCCCGGCAGCCCGACTGATCGATCCCGAGAAACTCAATGAAAATTCAGCTGCTTAATGTCCTGAACCGATTTGCCTCGACCGCTCTTTTGACCGGCACCGGCGCGACACATCCGCAAGGCAACACGTTGTTTGAAGATTTTCTTTCCGAGTGCGGCAAGTTGAGTTCGCCGCGTGTTCTCGAACTCGGAACTAAGCGAATGATTCCGGACGTGAAAACGAAGCATGACGAATGGATTCCGAACGCATCGGAATTTCTCGGGTTCGACATTCAGGAAGGCATCGATGCCGATATCGTCGGCGACGTCCACCGGTTGAGCGAGATCGTCGGCGAGGAATCGTTCGATGTCATCATTTCATGTTCAAGTTTCGAACATTTCAAGTATCCGACGCTCGCCGCTCACGAGATCATGAAAACACTGAAGATCGGCGGTCTCCTGTTCATTCAGACACACCAAAGCTATCCGATCCACGGAGTTCCGAATGATTATTTTCGTTTTTCGCGCGATGCGCTTGCGGGACTTTTCGGGACACAAATGGGATTTCGCGTCGAAGCAACCGATTACGAGTTTCCGGTTCGGATATTTTCACCGCGCGGGCTGGTTTGTTTCATGAAGTCCTACATGAACGTGAGGCTTTTCGGGCGCAAGACCGACCGGACGCCGTCGGAATATGTCTATGAATTGAATTCCGAAATGTTATAATCCGAAACATAATCGGAGGATCAGTAGTTTTATCAGCAACGTTCACGGATTTACAAAAGGTCTCAAACAAAACCAACTTCGCCGCATTGAGCGACTCTCGACGCGCCGCGTCGCACCCGATCAGATAGTTTCCCCCGAACTTGCCAGGCAAATGACGGAGCTTTCACACGAAACGCGCCGTCAGGTCGGAGTATTGCTCAATCGCAAGGGTCAGGTTGAATATGTGATGGTCGGCAACGCGAAGCAGATCGAGATGCCCGATTTCGGTCGGGCGCGCGTTTCAGAAGATCGTTTCCGCGGTCTGCGTTGCGTTCATACGCATCTCAATGGCGAAAAGCTGACGCAGGACGATCTGACCGATCTTGCTCTGCTTCGGCTCGATCTGATGTCGGCCGTTCAGGTCAATCCGCAGACCGGACTTCCGGATCTTGTCTATTCAGCGCACCTCGTTCCGTCAACCGCTGAAAAGCTCGAGACCGACGCCCAGTCGCTCCCTTACGAGTTTCTCGAACCCGATATCCCGTCTCAGCTGGCGACCGACTTCATCGGGCTCATCAATTCGCTCGAAAACGAAATGGCCCGGTCGCGACAAACCGCGCGAAGCCGAAAAACCAACCGCGACCGGGTGATTCTCGTCGGCGTCACGACGGGCCAACTTTCAGCCGCTGAGGAATCGATCGCCGAGCTCGAAGAACTCGCCGTCTCGGCCGATGTCGTCGTCCTCGACAAAATCGTGCAGCGCCGGCCGCAGATCGACCCGAAGACTGTACTCGGGCGCGGCAAACTCGAGGAATTGTTGGTCCGCTCGATGCGGCTCGGCGCCGACCTGATCGTCTTCGATACCGAGCTTTCGCCGTCGCAGGTCCGATCGATTTCGGAGATCACCGATCTCAAGGTAATCGACCGTCCGCAGCTGATCCTCGACATTTTTGCCCAGCGCGCGCAATCGCGTGAGGGCAAGCTCCAGGTCGAACTGGCGCAGTTGAAGTATCTTTTGCCGCGACTTGCGCAGGGACAGAACTCGGCGTTTTCGCGGCTTGCCGGCGGAATCGGCGGACGCGGACCGGGCGAAACGAAGCTCGAAACGGATCGGCGGCGCGTCCGCGACAAGATCTCCCAGCTCGAAAAGCAGGTCGACGGTCTTGGACGCCAACGCCAGGAACGACGCAAAAACCGCGTCCAGAAAAAGCTGCCGATCATCTCGCTCGTCGGTTATACGAACGCCGGCAAATCGACTCTTCTCAATACGTTGACTCAATCGAAGGTCTACGCGGAGAAGAAGATGTTCGCGACGCTCGACCCGACATCGCGCCGTTTGCGCCTGCCTTACGAACGCGAGGTGATCATCAACGACACCGTCGGATTTATTCGCGACCTTCCGGAGACGCTCGTCGCCGCGTTCCGGGCGACGCTCGAAGAGATCTCTGACAGCGATCTTCTGGTCCACGTTGTCGACGCTTCAAACCCGAACGCCGACGCGCAGATCGACTCGGTCGAAAAGATCCTCGGCGAACTCAAGCTGAACGAGATTCCGGAGATAGTCGTGCTCAACAAAGCGGATCTCGTTGACGATGCGACGCTCAGCGCGCTCGAACGGCGGATCTCGATCGAGCGCAGCCGCGAGACGGTCGCCGTCTCGGCACTCGATCCGCGTTCGTTGCGGCCGATGGTCGAACGGGTTGAATTTCTGATCGGTACGATAGCGCCCGATTTTGCATCGATCCCAGCCGCCGAAGAAGTTGACGGATCGACGCTCGAACTGTGTTAGAATAGCAGGCACCCGATGAACCGACGCGACCTTCAGGAACTGGCTTCGCCTGTCACGAAAGCCCGCAAAACTCTCGGCAAGAGCCTTCAGCGCTTTTGGGAGAGGTTCACTCCCGCGCAGCGATTTTGGGCCGGGTTTGCGTTTCTCGCGATCGCGACGACAATCTGCATCGACAATCCGCTTTGGAAGACTGTAACCGATCCCTATAAGCTCGATGACGTCGTCCGCGAAAGGATCATTTCGCCGGCCGATATTTCGGTCAACGACGAAGAAGAAACCGAGCGATTGCGTGAAGTTCTTCGCTCGACGGTCAAGCCGATCTTCCGCTTCGAATCGAACAAGCCGGATCAGGCGGTCAAGGGATTTCTTTCGTCCTGGGAAAAGCTGCAGCGACACAACGACGGCGGCGGAAACGTGAACGCGCGCCCGTCAAATTCGGATGCCAAGGGTGAATCGCACTGGACTGGATCGGGCGGGCCCGAAGTCGGCAAGGTCCTCGCCAGCCGGACCTTCAGCCGAAACGAACTTGAATCGGTTCAGAGCGCGCTTCGTGAAAGCTGCGAAGGCTATATTTTTGACGATTCGGAATCGCAGTATTTTGTCGCCGAGGTGAGGTTGGTTGACCGCTCGAAACCGAACATCGATCAGTCGATCTCGATGCCCGGCAGCAACTGGACCGCACTTTCAGCGGCCCGGGCCAAACTTAAAGACCGGCTGACGTCTATCAGAAGCCTGTCGGCAAAGGAACTCGACGCATTCTACGCCGGGATTGAGTACTTTGTTGAGCCGAGCGTTTCGTTCGATTCGGTGGCGACCGATACCGAGCGCGAGGCTGCCGCGAAGGCCGTTTCGCCGGTCGTGATCTCGTTCAAGCGCGGCGAGACGGTCGTCGACGAAGGCACGAAGATCACTCCCGAAATTCTCGCGAAAATCAACGCGGTCAAAAGCTATACGCAGTCGAACCGGAAGGTCAACCGGTTTTTTGGGCTCCTGATCATCGTTTCGGCTCTCTATTGGGTCGCCTGGAAGTTCATTCAGCATAATCAGATCGGTTCACGCCTGACACTTTCCGTCGAGCGCACATTCGCGCTTTACGGGTTCATCATTCTCGTTCAAACCGCATTGATGGCGATCTTCTTCCTGTTGGCCGATTTCATCGCGCTCCAGATGTTGAAGGCGCCGCTCAATGATCCGACGCTGTGGTCATACGCGATCCCGTTCGCGACCGGAAGTCTGTTGATGACGCTTCTCGCCGATCGGCGGACGGCACTGTTCACGGGTCTGATGTTGTCGCTGATCGCCGGAATTCTGGCACCGCGGCCATTGGAGTTCGCGCTGTTTGCAGCTATCGCGTCGGCGGTTGCGGTCTATGGAATCGGGCGTTACAGATCGCGACAGTCGGTTACCATCGCCGGCGTTTTGGTTGGTTTGGCAAGCGCCGGCGCGGCGATCGCGATGATTCTTTTCACGCAGCAACCGATCATCTTTAATACCGTCGCGTGGGCGATCGCCTGCGCGTTGATCAACGGATTGATAACGGCCGCGGTGACTGCCGTTTTGTTGCCGATGTGCGAGTCGGTCTTCGGCATCTTGACGGACGTCAAGCTGCTGGAATTGTCGAATGCGGACCTGCCGGTTCTCGGCCAACTCGCACTTCGGGCGCCGGGAACGAACCAGCACTCTCATGCGGTCGGCCAGCTTTCGGAAGAAGCATGCCGGGTTGTCGGTGGCAACGGGCTTTTGGCGCGGATCGGAGCGCTGTATCATGACATCGGAAAGACGGCGGCTCCCGAGCATTTCGTCGAAAACCAGCTCGGAAAGAATCCGCACGATAAGCTTAAACCGGCGCAAAGCGCGAAGATCATCATCAGCCACGTCACTTACGGCATAAAATTGGCGAAAGAAATGGGACTGCCGCAGCGGATCATCGATTTCATCCCGCAACATCACGGCACGCGAACGCTTCATTATTTCCTCCGCAAGGCACAGGCCGAAGCGCGCGATCCGAACGAGGTCTCAGAGAATGACTTCCGCTATCCGGGGCCGAAACCTCAATTCAAGGAAGCCGCGATCATGATGATCGCCGACAGCTGCGAGGCAGGAGCCAGATCGCTCGAAGAACCGAATCCGGAAAATATCCGGTTTATCGTAACGAAGATCATCGATGCGATCCTCGCCGACGATCAGCTCGACGAATGTGATCTGACCCTGCGCGAACTGACCCAGATTCGTGAATCGATGATCAAATCGTTGATTTCAATCTATCATTCGCGGGTCGATTACCCGGGCTACACGCCGCCGAGTTCGTTGCAGAAGATCCTGATTCCAAAGGAGTTGCTCGATACCGAAGAACGCGGCATGCGGTTTTCAAATCCAGCAGATATTCCGATCAGCAAGGGCGGCGAGATTGAAGACGAAGCGATCGACCGATCAGTTCAGCCCGACCAATCAGGGAACGTCAACTGATTTTGGATTTCGGATTTCGGATTTTGGATTTTTCGTACGAGTTGCGCCTTCAGGCGTGAAGAAATCAAAGTAACGCTATTAGGCGTGTAAGACGTTTCTATGAACAACGAAGGATCGCATTTTCGTGGCGCCGGTGGAACAAAGGGCGGCATCATCGAGTTTTTTCTCGGACTCGGGATGGCGGTCGCCGGCGCGTATCTGCTGACGAATCAGGTGGTCGTGACGAGCGGATTCTGGTCTTTATACGGTTTCAGCGCATTCGGGTTCTCGCTGATCCCTTTGATCATCGGGATCGGCATGCTCTTCTTCAACGGTCGTTCGATTATCGGATGGTTGCTGACGTTTGCCGGCGTGGTCATCATCTTTGCGGGGATCATCGCAAATCTTCACATTTACTTTCAGCCGACAAGTCTTTTCAATACGATCATCATGCTCGTCCTTTTGGCAGGCGGAATCGGACTGGTCGCGCGGGCGCTTCGAGCTCACGAGTGACGTTTTAGTTCCTCGGCGATCACCGATTCAATCACCGGAAAAGTGCCGATATTCTTCGCGGCGCGGAGCACGATCCCGAACATCGGTCCAATGTATCGTTCAAAATGGGTCTTGCCGCGGAATGCGGACTGGTAGCTGAAGGTGCCGATCGCCTTCAGGCACCGTTGCACCGTTTGCAGGCGGAATTCATTCGCAAAACTTTCGCGACCGATGGCGTCGAGGCCGAGAGCTTCCCTTTCCGCAAGCAGCAGGTCGCGTTTTGCCGCCAACCATCCGGCATCGGGCAGTTCGGTCACACGGTCGAGAAGAAGTGAAACGAGATCATAGCTCGGCGAACCGATGCGTGCGTCCTGATGGTCGATGATCCTCAGTTCCCCGTTTAAGAGCATCAGATTGGCGGCGTGAAAATCGCGGTGAGTTAGGACGCATGCGCGTGATGCGAGCTCATCGGCAACGGCATCAAGCTCGATCTTGAATTCAGCGGGGATCGACTCCGGATCCCGACCGGTAAGCGATCGGAAATAATGTTCGGTGAAAAACGAGAATTCCCATGCCAGCTTTTCAAAATCAAAACGCAGACGCGACGCAACTGAATTGCGTTCAAATGCAAGCCCGGTCGCCGCCTGAATCCGCGCGATGATCCTGATCGCATCGTCGAGATACATTTCGCGAGTCTCCGGATCGGCCGCTTCAAGCCGGTCGCGAAGTATCGAATCACCAAAATCCTGATGGATAATAACCAAGTGCCCCGAATCTTCAAAAATGACCTTCGCGACCGGTAAGCCGGCACCGAGAAACAACTCCGTGACATCGAGACACGCCTCAAACTGCGCGCGACCGGCCTCATCGGTCGGGTAGACGCAGGCGATCGCAGATTGATTGTTCCACCGAACGCGGAAATACTCGCGCGTCGAAGCGTCGGGCGTGAGCGCATCGATCACCACCGCCGGCATGCGGCGATCCGTCATCACAGATTTGAGTCGATCAATCGCGTTTTTTTCCATTTTCGTCGGATTAAATGTACTCGATCAGCGGAACGACGTAGTTTTCACCCTGAATATATCCTTTGAGTGCTTTTTCCGGAACTTCTTCGCAGGTCCGGACCATGTCGGCCCGGACGATGGCCGCGTTCTCGAAATGTTCGCCGGGCTCGATGGTGACATCATCGGCAATGATGCACCGGTAAATATGCGCGTCGTCGCCGATCGACACGTTATCCCACATGATCGTGTCTTTAACTACGGCTCTCCCTGAAATGATGCAGTTGTTTCCGGCGAGGACGCTCGATCCGTTCATCATTTCGAGCGACACGTCCAGGTAGCGCGGAATCGTCGAAAGTTCAAACCAATTCGCGTTCGTGACGTGAACCGCGATCTTCTCGCCGTTCTTCAATGCCGGATTGTAAAATGTCGGAACGATATCCGAATAGACTCCGCGCGGGATGTAGTCAAAGACCCGTGGTTCAAGAATGTGGATTCCGGTGAACATCAGCGGTGCCGTCAGATCGCGAGTGATGTCCTTTATCTCGCCGACGGACAACGGGTGGGCAAAATCACCGAATCCGGTCAGCAGTCCGTCTTTGGCGTAGACTTCGGTAAATCTTTCGCGTTTGATGTTCGGCTTGAGAACCATGGTCGCGATCGCACCGGACCGCCTGTGAGTCTCGACCGCCTCGGCGATATCGATATCGGTTATGATCTTGCCGTTGACGATTACGAACGTATCGTCTTCAAGCAGATGACGCGCGTTGTCGAGCGCACCGGCGGTTCCAAGAATCGCGGGGATCTCCTCCGTATAGTGGATTTTGACGCCGAAATCCGCTCCGCATCCGAGCGCTTTCTTGACCGACTCCGGCTGATGGTGGAGATTCACCACAACGTCTTCGAAACCGAATTTTGCCACGTATTCGGCGACATAGCCGACCAGCGGTTTGCCGAGAAACGGAATCGCCGGCTTGGTTCGGTCAATTGTTAAGGGAAAGAGCCGCGTTCCAAAACCGGCGGCGAGAATCATCGCTTTCATATCGGGTTTCGGGCGTAAGCCGAAGCTTCAAAGCTACTTTTTTTGATCAATAATTGCAAACCACTTCGCTCGTATTGGCTCGGCTCCGACGATTGAGAATCACGGACTCAGAAATCGGAGCGAACAACTCCTCGATGACCGGCGTTTGAGATTAGGAATCCGTCGCATAGAATCGAATGGATGACAGTTTCCGCCGAACGCACGATCTTGAGTTTTGATAATCGGGGCGCTTTGCCGTCAGGTGCCGGTGAAAAGGTGATCATGATCAAATCTCCGGTTGTTGAAGATGTTCACGCTGAATTTCCCATTTCGGCCAGCGGGCATGAGTCATGGATCGTTTTCACGGATCTGATCGCAGTCAGATCTTTCCTGAACGTCGTCCCAACCGATTTTGATCCCGACGATTTTCGAATCTGCGCGCCTGGCGGAGCTTCTGCCGACATGTTGAGAAACGCGAACATTCACTGCGATCTGATACCCGTACCGAATGATCCGGGCTCAACGGTTGCGGCGATTGATGGCTACGCAGGCTCGCTCAGCGGCGTTGTGGTCTGGATCATCGGATCGATCAATGGCTCCGAATATTTTACGAATCTGTTGCCCGAATACGGCGCGATGACCGAGATTTTCGAAGTTTACCGGCTCTCATTCGAATCATCCGGCGAAACGGGTCGGATGCGGGCACTCCTGCTTGGAGGCGGAATCGACGAAATGAGGTTTTCGGGCGAATGCGAGCCGGAGTTATTCAAGCAGTCTGGCCTCGGTCCGGAAATCGTTTCCGGGATAGATATTACCTGCCATGATCACAAAACACTGAATGCCGCCATCGAGACGGGATTCGTCCGCGTCAGGCTTATCAAATAAAAAAAGGGTCGCGACATTGCGTCGCAACCCTTATCTTCAAATCCGAGCTGGATTAGTGGACGTTCCAGTTGTTGACCGGATAGTCGCCCGAAGCGCCCCATTCCTGCTGCTGGAGGCCGCCGTCGCTTGAACGTCTCACGTAGAAGAAGTTCAGAGTCGGATCGACGTTTGAACGCCAGACACCGAGATCGGTTTTTCCGTCTCCGTCATAGTCGCCCTGCGTGATAAAGTCTCCCGGGATTCCCCATTGGAACGGCGAAGCAGGCGTACCGCCGCCGTCCGATTCAAGAATCCAGAAATACTTGAACGTACCTGAACCGAAGTTGGCATTGCGCGATACGCAAATATCATCTCTACCGTCACCGTCATAATCACCCGGAACAATGAAGTCGGATGACAAACCGAAATTACGGAAAACGGTAGCGCCGTCGCTTGACTGGCGAATCCAGATATGACCGGCACCGCCGCCGCCGTTGCGCTGAGCACCCGGGTCATTCTTGCCGTCGCCGTCAAAGTCCATCGCAAAGCCGACGTCGCCGTCGGTCCCCCACGGAATATAATTGACGGTCGCGATCGACGTAACGCTCGACCAGAAGAACGTGCTCTGAGGACTTCCCGCTGTACCGTCACGATAAACCGCAACGTCGTCGCGTCCGTCACCGTTCCAGTCGCCAACAACCGTCGGATCATCGCCGCTCTGGCCATAGGGAACGTTCAACACGGTGCTCGTCGAAGATTGGAGAATCTTGAACGCCGCAACGGTTGCCGCACCCGGCGACCAAACCGTAAGGTCATCCTTGCCGTCGTTGTCAAAGTCGCCGTTCACAAAGAAATCGGTGTCCTGACCGTGATCAAAGCGACCGATGCTCGATCCGTTGTTGTTAGCAACCCACCAACCGATACCGACTTGCGGGATCAGGCTTTCCGACCGGCGCTGCCGATTGCCGACCTTGTCTTTTCCGGTTGTATCGTTGACGCCCATGAAATCACCGAGCGGCGCGCCGTCGGCACGAACGATGAGGAAATCTGACTTTCCATCACCTGTAACATCATGCGGCGAATTCGGCGGAGCCGACGCACCATCAACCGTAAGCGTCACCGCGGTAACCGATCCGGTGTCTCCGTCACAACCGTCTCTCAATCTCAACGTCCATGTTCCATTCGGATTCGCAACACCGGCAAATGCCGTATCAAGATTGACCGTCGGCGCAGGATTCGTAACGCCGGCACCGCCCGAAACGACCGGTGTGTAGGTGTTGGACGGAAGCGGATTGCTCGCCGTAACCCCCCAGATGTTCGGGTCGGTCGTATTCCGGAATCCGTATGGTCCGGCAAGATCGGACGCCGTTCCGGCAGCAGTCGCCGTAGTTGCTCCTATACGCCCGAAAACAATAGAAGACGTCGCATCCGGCGCGATCAACGTCGCAGAGATATCGCCGCCCCACGTATGCGCAGGCGAAAACGTCAGTCCCTTGATTTCGACATTCGACGGCGCTCCGGTGATCCCGGAAACAGTAAAGGTCACATTCTTGTCAACCCAACCCGAAACATGGCATCCGCCGGCATTCACCGGGTAATCCGGGATGGCACCGAGAGTTCCCGCATTGGCAGGAAAGTCCGCACCGAACGTCTTCACGGCAGTAACTGCAAACATGCATGCAACAGCGAAAACAACGGCGAACGAACGAACAAATAAACTTCTAGTCATCAATTCCCTCCTCTGAAATTTGAAAGCAAACCCGCCAAATCGGCGAATCGTTAGTTGATTGTCGACCGAGACTTTACCCCGAATTCCGCCCAAAGTCAAGATTTCACTTGCTTGTCGGTGCTCTAAATTCTAAATTTCTCTGTTGTAACCGGGATATCAAGCGATGGCTCCGGCCATCATTCTTCCCTTCCGTTCCGCGAATAACTATTTCGGTTTTCGGTTTGACTTTTGCCGGCTTGACGAACGAAGATTTGTCGACCGCCGGACGCGAGTGAGGATGCTTGTGTCATTGTTAAACTCGCCGTCGCAACCTAACAGTCCAAAAAGGAAGGAATTCATCGCATGAACACCGTCGACGCCGCAGAACGAAACAACAGCAAGGAAATTTTCGGATGGATGCTCTATGATTGGGCCAATTCCGCGTTCTTTACGGCTGTCATCGGAGTTCTCATTGGCCCGTACATTCTGAGCCTCGCCCAAAAGGCGGTCGGCGAGGACGGGGTTGTTTTCTCGTTGTTTTTTTTCGACGTCACGGCGAAAGGATTCTTCTCATTCTGTACCGCGGTCTCGACCTTGTCACTCGTCGTTTTTCTCCCGATTCTAGGAGCAATTGCAGATTACACCCATCTCAAAAAGCGTTTGATGGCAACGTTTTGCTATATCGGCGTAATCAGCGGCGGACTATTGTTCTTCGTCGATGAGTCATATCTGATTTGCGGCTTTCTGGTGATAATTTCGAATATGGCTTTCGCCGCGGCAAACGTCTTTTACAATGCGTTTTTGATCGACATCACTTCCGAGGATCTCCGTGACCGGATCTCCAGCTACGGCTACGGGTTTGGTTATATTGGCGGTGTCGTAATGCTATTGTTCAGCATCATTCTCATTTCAAAGGCCGATGCATTCGGTTTCACAAAAGGAACTGCGGCAAGAATTGCCTTCCTGGCCTCTGCCCTTTGGTGGGGCGCATTTGGATCGATCAGTTTCTGGTTGCTCAACTCACGCGGCGCCGACAAATCCGTTCCCGATGGCGATTCGTTGCTTACTGTCGGCTTTTCGGAAATCTGGAGAACACTCAGGGAACTCCGTCGGTTGCGATATACAATGCTATTTCTGATCGCTTACCTTTTTTACAACGACGGCATCCAAACCGTAATCCTTCAGTCGTCTTTGTTCATGTCGTACGAGTTGTTCACATCGAAAGGGCTCGAGCTCGACAACGAATTCCTGCTTTCAATATTTCTGATCGCCCAAATTTCGGCATTCATAGGTGCGATCGGCTTCGAGCG
>JBGASE010000087.1:0-13856 GCA_044229875.1 Pyrinomonadaceae bacterium
TCGCGGCGAGAAGGGGAATCATTATCTCGTGATGGCCGGTCAGCGAATAGCCGTTGCCGGCGCCGTTCGCGGTCGGGCGCCGGACGACATTAGTCAGCGGTCGGTAATGCTGGATGAAATCAAAATTTGCGGTCGTGATGTTTTTCAGATCGTGACCGAGATTTCTGACGACGGTTACGGCTTTGAGAAAAATTTCCGGCATCGTCACCGCCGAGCCGATATTGAGATAAACCCCGCCATCGTTCATTTCCCGCACCATCGAACAAAAGATCCTGAAATCGGTGTGGCTGGCGGCGCCGAGCGCGGCTCCGTCGGCGTTCGGGTGAAAATGACCGATATCGGCCCCGATGGTGAGATGAGCGGTAAACGGAATCTGACGTCGAAATGCCGCGCACAAAAGCGAACATTCGGCATTCGCCGGTTCAAGCGCCGACAAGGTGGCGCCGAGCGATTCGCCTAGTCCGATTCCTGACGTTGCGGCCGACGACGCGGCGGAGTTGATGATCTCGCCCGTTTCGCGGGCTGCACCGAAATCGCCTTCACCGAGCGACGCGTCGACGTCTTCCGATGTGAATCCGGCGAGCGCTATCTCGGTGTCGTGAACAAGAACCGATCCGTTAGCGGCGACCGCCGTCACAAAACCGTGATCCATGAGATCGATGATCACCGGCGCGAGCCCCGTTTTGACGACATGTCCGCCGACCCCAAGGATGATCGGTTTCCGTGACTCTTTGGCGCGACGCACGGCGGCGGCAACTGACCGCAGGGATTTGACGCCAAGAATGTCCGGTAGTGAGCCGAGGAATTCGAGCATCGACGCATTGGTTCCGACGGCCCTGCCAAAGTTCGCGAGACCGACTTTGCTCGGTCGGGATTCAAGATCGTAGGTACTGATCGATCCAAGGTCGATTGGATCAAGATTTTTGTATGAAGTCATCGCGTCTCCGATTATAGCATCCGACACCGTCGGGGCCGACGATCACAGGCGACCAAAAAAAGGCGGATCCAGATCCGGATCCGCCTCATCAAATGCAGGGAATGACTGTTCCTAGTTCCCTGTTTCTGCCACGAAATTGACATCTGTAACACTTTCGAACAGCGTCAGCGAAATCGTCGGATTCGTGAACACGAACCGCGGTGAAACGACAGATATGACATAGTTTTCACCGACCGGAAGTTCGTCAAACCGATACTTACCAAACTGATTGGTCCGGTAAACCCTCGGCTCCGTCAATCCGCCGCCTGTTACGACGACCTCCGCATTCGCGATTCCGCTGCCGTCAGCCATCAACACGCGACCCTCGATCGAAGCATTCGCCGCCGTCGGCGCAACAAGCCCGGCCGTCCAGGTTGAGAAATCGGTGATGCCAGGAGCTGAGAACCGGTTGTTCGGCAGATCAATCGTTCCGCTCGTAACGATCGAAATGATCGAATTCGACCGCTTCAGAACGCTGTAGCTGCCGGACGCTCCGTTCACATCTTCAGGTCTGTACTGGAACGTCAGATCAGCGGTCAAGTTGCCGGATTCGGTCAACGTCCAGTAACGCGAAAGCGAGTTTGCGGTCTGCGTGTCGGGCATGAACGTATCCGTGACGCTGACGGTCAGACTTGACCCGACAGTCCCGCCGGTGACATTGGCCGTCAGCGGCGAGTAATTGCCGATGATTCCCTCAGGGCTGAGCGTCGTCAACGGTCCGCCGACCGGGAACACGAACGATCCAAGGCCGCAGAAGACTTTCTCGACGTTACCGACAACATAATTGGTATCGCTGGCGCCGGTAACCGTCGCGTTACAGCCGAGCGTGATCTTGTTCGCGCCGGTATTGACGACCCCCGTCAGCGTCAGATTACTGTTGACGACCATGTCGCCGTTCAGCGTGAATCCGTTACCGAGAATGACGTTATCGAACGTGTTGATCACGCTGACATCGATCGTGCCGCCCGAACCGACGGTGAACAGATTGCGGGTTCCGCCGGCAAGCGTTCCGCCGGTCGGATTGCTTGACGAATTGCCCGCTGCGTCTTCAGCCGAAACGTAATACGAGACGGTTCCGGGACTTGTCTGCGGCGGAACTCCGGTTCCTGCCAGAATCGTACACGACCAGGTCGTACCGCTGACAAATGAGCATGGATTGGTCTGTGAACCATTCAAACCACCGTTGTTGGCCCACACGACCGTGACCGCGGTAACGCCGACATTGTCGGTCGCCGTCACACTGAACGTACGGGCAGATGTGGATCCGATATTCGTCAGCGGCGTGTACGAAACCGTCGGCGGCGTCGTATCGCCGTCATTGTCGGTGATCGTTACCGTCTCGGTCGAAGGCGTTCCAAGAGTTGCTCCGCTCGGCGACGAAAGGGTCGCCGTGAAAGCCTCGCTCGCCTCTGCGGTTGCGTCGTCGCAGACCGTAACGTTGAAGGTCTTCGACGTATCGCCGATCGCGAAGTTCAGCGTTCCAGAGTTATTGACGAAATCGACGCCGGCTCCGCACGAAGCACCGCCCGTCGCCGTGCCCGCCAGCGTTGCGAAGTTGACGGAACCGACCGCGCCGGTAAATCCGGTCCGCGTTACGGTCAATGTCACGTTTCCGTCACCTTCACCGACCGTTCCTGTCGCCGATGAGAACTCGAAAGACGCATCGTCATTCTGAATCGTCGTCACGCCCTGATTGTCCGCAAATGTACAATCCGCGCAACCGGACCCGTTCAGGAAGAACGTTTCGTTTGCCTCCACCGTCGTCTCGCCATTGACGAGGACCGTGGCACCAGTAAGCAATGATGTCGTCCGGTTGACGTTAGCCGGAATAATCGCGGCGGTTGGTGGAATGGCGGTATAATCTGATGGCGAGGTCGCCGTGCCGTCCGCCGTCTCGAGGTTGAAACCACCGACGATTTCGTTCGCGCCGCTGATTGTGAACGTGACCAGGAAATTCGTCGTACCCGTATTCCCTTCCGCCGCCGAAACGTCGTTGATCGTGACGGTCGGAGCCGCGTCGTCATTATTGATCGTTACCGTCTCGCTCGACGGCGAACCGATCGTCGCCCCGCCGGTCGCGTTGGTCAACGTTGCATTGAAGGTCTGGTTCAATTCATAAACCGAATCGTTGCAAACCGTTACATCGAACGTCTTCGAGGTCTCGCCCGCGGCAAATGTCAACGTTCCGTTGGCGGCCACATAGTCGACACCCGGAGCGCAAGTTCCGCTTGTCGCGGTTCCGCCACCGGTGGAGTAGTCGACCGAAACGGCGTTATCGATTGCGCCGGTCCGCGTCACGTTGAGCGTCACGGTACCGGTCGATTCCGGAACCGAAACGGCCGCTGAACTGAACTGCAGAACCGGTTGCGTCTCGTTGTCGAGAATCGTCAGAACCGCTGAGTTCGGCGTTCCAAGCGTTGCCGGTACCGAAGGACTTGTAAGCGTCAGATTGACCGTCTCGCTGCCCTCAAACAGAGCATCCGTACAAACCGTGACGTTGAACGTCTGGTTGACAACGCCGGCGCCGAAGTTCAGCGTTCCCGAGGTCGAGATGTAATCGACTCCCGTGGTACAGCTCGCACCGCCGGTCGCCGTGCCGGTACTGGTCGCAAAGTTGACCGAAACGGCATTATCGACAGCGCCCGTGCGGTTGACCGTGATCGTCGCCACGCTCGGCGCGAATTCGTCGGACGTTACGCCTTTAACGGCGATGTCGTCAGAATTCGAGTAAGTTGCGCTGCTGAAGACGAGCGTCGGAGCCGTTTCATTGTCGACGATCGTCAGTGTTGCCGGATTCGGCGATCCAAGAATCACCGGTGCCGTCGGACTTGAAAGCGTCAAGTCGACGGTTTCGTCGCCTTCGAACCGCGAATCAGCGCAAACCGTGATGTCGAACGTCTTGCTGACGTCGCCGGCCGCGAAATTGAGCGTTCCGGAGGTCGTTACATAGTCGACGCCCGATCCGGTGCCGCATGATGCACCGCCGGTCGCCGTTCCGCCGCCCGTTCCGTAATTGACGCTGAACGCATCGCCGACCGCGCCTGTGCGCGTGACGGTGATTGTCGCGACCTGCGGCGCCGCGCCGTCGCCGCCCTTGGCTTCGATCGCGGCAATATCATCGCTGTTCGAATACGTCGCCGATGAGAACTGGACTGTCGGCTGGACGTCGTCGTTTGTAATTGTCGCCTCGCCCTGATTGTCCGAGATCGTACAGTTGACGCAGTTCGTCAGGTTGCCGAAGAACGTCTCGTTGGCCTCAAACTGAGTATCACCAATGACTGAGACGTTAACTCCGACCCCCGTGTCGGCCGGGCCGTACGAAATTTGAACCCCGCCGCCGTTATAGTCGGAACCGTCGGTCGCGGTGCCATCAGCTGTGTCGAAATCGACGATCGTCGTAAGTTCGGTCGCACCGGTCTTTGTGACGACGAACTGGAATACGGACGTCCCGGAATCGCCTTCGGCCTGCGTAACATCGCTGACAGTGATCGTCGGCGCCGCATCGTCGTTGTTGATCGTGACGGTCGCCGGATTCGGCGTTCCGAGCGTCGCCGTGCCCGACGCGATCGAAAGTGTCGCGTCGAACGTCTGCGCCGCTTCAAATACGACGTCGTTGCAGATCGTGACGTCAAACGTCTTGTCCGCCGTGTCGCCGTCGGCCCATGAAACCGAGCCGCCGGTGTTGACATAATCCTCACCCGGCGTTCCGCAGGCCGCGGTTCCCGTCGCCGTTCCGCCGCCAAGCGAGTAATTGGCCGTCACAGCACCGAATGATCCGCCGGTCCGCGTCGCCGTCAACGTCACCGTCGCCGTTCCCTCGGTCACCGAATACGTCGCCGATGAGAACTGGATCGTTCCTGCCGGCGGCGGCGTAATCTCATCCGCACCAATTTCGTAACCGCCACCCAGCGGCCGTGTCTGACCGTCAAAGTCGACGGTAATTCCAGCAACTGCATCACCTGAATCGATTGCCTGATTCGTCAAACTGACAAACAGATGAAGGTCGTTTGCTCCTACGAACGTGTTCGCCAAAGCATAATTTCCGGTCGGGTTACTTGCTTTCGAATTGGCGTCTCGACCGCCGACCTGCCACGCCGCGAAATTTACCGGGGTAGGGGATGTGCCGCGATCAAACAGATTCGCGGCCGTCACGCCCGTGCCGACGTACAGGTTGTAATTCGCCGTCAAAGTACCTGTACCGTCCGAAGTGTCGCCCATTGCGAAGCTGTTTCCGGTCGCGAGCACACGGTTGTTGAAACATATGTTATTTGTCCAGGTGCTGACCGTCGGAGCACTTGCACCGCGCCGGCAAGCATATGTTTGCGAACCGCCGGAAGCAGTTCCGCCGACATAAACCGAATTGTAATGCGCCGTCAGTGTGTTACCCGAAAAGCCATTATCGTAAAGGCCATAGACGTTTTGGCTCGCCGTTGCGGCCGGCACCAACGACATCATGTTGTTTGAAAGCGTGGCATTCGCCGGGTTTCCCGAACTTCCGCCGAATTCGATTCCGATCAACGGTCCTGTTGATTCGGTCATGTTGTAAATCCGATTCCTTGAGACCGTTGTCGTCCTCGCATCGCTGATCAACATACCGCGCGTGGTACTCGTCGAGGTTGTCAGCAGATCGTGAATCGTATTCTGTGTGATCGTATTCGTCCCGAGCGAGTTGAATGAAATGCCAATAAGCGCGGTCGTACGTGACGCTTCCTGATAGATATCATTACCGCTAATTGTCCAGTTCTCGTTGAAGTTCGATGTGCCGCTTCCCGAAACCAACACGCCGTTCGACGAAAAGTTCTTGAGCGTATTGCTTGAAAGGATATTTGCCGAGTTTGCAGCTGCTGCCGACAACCCCGCCGAATAGACTAGATTAGCAGGCACGCCCGTGGCGTCGCTTCGATCTCGGATTGTATTCAGCGTCACCGTATTTGAATCGTTCCCGGTCGTTGTTCCTGTCCCGAAAAACACAACGCCGCGGGTTGTCGAAGTGGTTGCTCCCTCGATGAAGCTGTTTCGAACGATGTTGTTTGTCGCGTCAGCCTGGAAGCAAACCGTTGCCCCCGTTGTGTCTGTGTTGCGAAGCGTCAACGATGAACCGCCAGAATTGACGCCATCGATCGTCACATAATCGGCGCCGTTGAAATTGACCAAACAAGTAGAACTCACCCCGGAGATCGTCGAAGCAACTCCCGCAGCCGGGCTGATCGTTACCGTATTGGTTGCGCTCGCGCCTGGAATGGCGTTGATCGTCAACGGGAACGTTTCTCCCGGAGCCACGTAATTCGGGTCTGTCAACGACAGAACGACCGGACCCGCGACGCCACTCGAATTCAAGGTGGAAAGAGCGCTCGTGATGGTTCCGAAATAGCCGCCAGAACCAACTGTGTAGGTTCCCGTTGGCAAAGGTGGCGGAACATCTGTAATTGTCAAAACCGCCGAATTGTTTGCACCTATCGTCGCGCCCACAGCAGAAGAGAGTGTCAAATTGACAGTTTCTGCCGCGTCAACTACGTTGTCCGCGCACAACACGACGTTGAAAGTCTTGGAAGCGGAATCCCCATCCGCCCAATTCAGCGTCCCACTGGCGGCAACATAATCATCAGTACCGCAAGTCCCTGCCGTTGCCGTTCCATTACTCGTATTGTAGTTGACTGACGCCGCGCCGAAACTACCGCCGGTTCTCGTTACCGTGATTGTGGCTGACGTATTCTCGGATCCACCGAATGCCACACTTGAAAACTGAACAACTCCCGGACTCGGCGGCGTAATGCTGACGTCGTCAATTGCCCAACCCTCATCGTTGGTTGATGAATCAGCGCCAAATCGATAGCGCAAACGAACGTCAGCAACACCGACCACGGCGACGGGCAACAACGTAGAAGACTGAACCCAACCACTTGCATGGCCGGTGTAAGCGGTACTTGTGCCGGACCATTTCGGCTGCGCGATCGGGCCACTCGCACTGCTGCTGTTATACCAACCGATTGAGTCGGTCGTATTGAATGTCCCGCCTGTCCCCAAAGTTGCGTCAACTTTGACCCAACTCAAACCACCGTCGATCGAATATTCGAGAACTCCCGCGTCGAATCCCGATTCCGTCTTGAAATTCTGCCAAAACGAGAACGTCGGTCTACCCGTAAAAGTTGAAAAGTCGAGGACCGGCGACGTCAAGGTCGACGTCGTGCTCGTAGTGTATTGCCCGGTCAGCTTCGTGATCCAGGCCTTTGTACCGCTATGCGGCGCAGTGATCTGCGTTTTCGCAAACGTGCCGTATTCCCAATCCGACGCCGCCCCGGTGGTCACACCTGCCGACCATCCGCCGTTGTTCGTTTCAAAATCCTGCGAATACGGAAATGAATTCACTACCGGAAGTATTGTGTAGGAATTTGGCGATGCCGGAGCCGTGCTTCCCGGAGGATTAACGCCGCTACCACCGGAGGGGTTTGTTCCGACATTCCCAACTGTATCTTGAGCGGCAACGTAGTATTGGATAACGTCGTTTGCGACAACGCCGCCAAGCGGCGCGTAATCGATCGTAAATGTATAGCTGATCCCTGCGACCGTTGTTGCAACGGCGGACGTGTAAGCGCCGCTTGTGCCTTTCCGATAGTAGACCAACGGTGCGCCCGCGCCGCTATCGACTGCAGTTCCGTCCGTAATCGTAGTCGGCAACGTCCGATTTGCGGTCGATGTCGTACTGGCCAGTGTCGTATAAGAAATTATCGGCGGAGCAGTGTCACCAGCCGAAACAAAATTGCCAGCGTCCGCACCGATATCAACCGGCGTCAAGCCGCTTCGGGTTTGACCATCAAAGTCATCTGTAGGCGGAGATATTAATGTTCCATTTCCTTCAGTGACCGTCGGTACAGACGGGTTGATATGCAAATCAACCGTTGCCGCCGTTCCGGTCGGAGCTAAGAACATCGGGTCACTTAAGAAGCTGTTATTGTCTTGGCTAGTATTTGTTTTCCAATTAGCGAATGCCGCCGAGTCGATAGCTGCCACTGATCCAAAAACGGCACCTGTTCCCGATTGGTTGAAAACATTAAAGTTTGAGGTCACGGCGGTTATTGCATTCAAATTTATTAGATAATGCTTACCGGTTCCGGTACCATTGGAACGATTATTGACCAAGATATTATCTCGAATGTCGCTTGTCGTTTCGGTTGTTATGCGGATGTACGCGGCCGTATTAGCTGTTCCCGTTGTGACGCCTGTGCCTCCAATAAAAACGCTATTGAATTGAATGTTATTAACAGCAGTACCCACCGTATCCATACGGAATCCTTCAATAGCCAGCGCACCTGAGGTCAAGCTGCTACCTGCCGCATCAATTCCCAGCCGAATCAGATTATTGCGGAAGCTGCTACTTCCATTAAAGGAATAGATACCTCTCATTATTGCTGAACCGGTGCTACTAACCGAAAGGCTGTGAATAAAGTTCCTTTCGATCAAGTTAGTGCCGGAAGTGCTACCTGAGTAATAGATCCCATACATATGAACGGCAGCCGTTGCATTGGTTTCACTAAGAGAGTGTATTGTATTTTGTGAAATCGTATGCCCCGCCGTTGAGCTCGTTATGCTTATGCCAATAACAGGAGCAGCCGAGTTTGTGCCGGTATGATTTGCCGGTGTCGTCAAGTTTCGGACAGTATTCCCGGTAACTGTGCTGATTCCTGCCGATGATGTGATGCCAACTAAGATATTACTCGTGCTAGTGGCCGATGAAGGAAGGTAATTGTTGTTTATGTTCGCTATCGTATTGTTAGTGATAGAAACAGCTATCGTTGAGATTGTATTGTTAATACCACGAACAATTTGGTTTGTTGTGCTAGTCGCTCCCGTATTGACATTGATACTGTTGGCTGTCGTCGTACTTCCGATTGTATTACCACTGATAGTCATACCGCCCGACGAGGCCGAGGTCGTTGCAATGCCCTGAAAACCTTGCGAAATGGTGCTTGCCGCAAAACTAATTGAACCTATTGTGTTGTTTGAGATGCTTGATGTAGTAGGCGAAGCATCACAGAAGATTCCGGACGAGATTGATCCGGAATTAGTCAGTATCGAAATGTTAATTGAGCCTGTTCCGGTTCCGCTTCCAATCGTGTTTCCGAGTGTCGTTCCGATATTTGCATTACCGGCACCCAAATAAATCCCTGTCCAAGGTCCGCCAACCGCAGTTGAACCGCTATTTGACGTAAAACTGAAGTTGGCAATCGTATTCCCTTGCACGTTTGACGCGGTTGTCGATCCGACGTTCAAACTGATTGCTCTAAATCTGTTTGCAATTGTTCCTGCAATCGTCCATGCGGTTCCACCCGCATTTGAGGCGCTTCCGCCCACGAAATTGTTGCTGACAACAAAATTGTTGCCCGAAGAATTATTAATTTGGATTCCGACATCCGTTGCGGCTGTCGTCATTGTTCTTGTCGCTGTCTGATACAAACTGTTTCCTGTAATTGTCCAATCTGAATTTCCGCCGGATACTAAAATTCCAGCATCAGCCGCCGCAGGCGCAAAAAAGTCGAATATCTTGTTGTTGGTAACTTGAACGCCGCTGTTGTTCTGTGCAGCAGTTGTAGTTGTTCCTAACGAGTAGATGCCATTGAACGGTAAACTTGCACCGGCAGGACCGATATTATTGTTGTTGACAATAATCCCGTCGTTTCCAGTTGTCCCAGTCGTTGTGCTGAAAAATATCGTTCCAGTAGTCACATTTTGTGAAGAACCTGAAATGGTAAGATTTGAAATTGTATTGTTCGTCGCATCGTTAATAAAGCGAATCGTGCTCGTTCCTGCCGTAGTAGAGGCGGTTGTGTTTGCAATCGTTAACGAGTTCCCGCCGGTGTTCAAGCCGTTGATCGTGACGTTGTCCGCGCCGTTGAAATCAATCATCGGACTGCCCGCTGTCGTTGCACCAGAGATCGTTCGGGCCGCGCCGCCAGCTGGAGAAATTGTGATTGACGTCCACGACGCCGGAGCGACGTTGCCCGCACTCAAAGTCGCGGTCGCCGTGCCTTCACTGGTATCGCCGCAAACATCGATCGTAATCGTTCCGGTATGGACCACACCGGCGTTGATCGTCGCGAAAGCGCCGGTGCCGGCGGCACCGCTTAGCGTTGCGTACGCCGTCGGAACGCCAGCCGCTGTTCCGCCGCTCGATTCAA
Organism: Pyrinomonadaceae bacterium; assembly: GCA_044229875.1. Classification (GTDB taxonomy): domain Bacteria; phylum Acidobacteriota; class Blastocatellia; order Pyrinomonadales; family Pyrinomonadaceae; genus JAFDVJ01. The sequence continues at coordinate 10,150 of JBGASE010000087.1, forward strand.
CCTCGATCGGCCCCGCCGTGTCGCAGGCGCCCGGTGCCAACATATCGTCGAACGCCATTACGTTCCGTCGTTGATTCATAAAATCCGAAACAAGCTCCGACTTCGGCAAACGGACGGACTTCGCCTTGGTCGGTTCACTGTTTGAAACGGCTTGCGAACCGGAAAACAGACCTTCGGCAAATGCCGCGAAGCTGTCCCACCTGCTGGCGAGCGTGACGCCGGAAAGGATGGCGATGATAAGGGTGATGACGATAACGCGGGCTGACATAGATGCCCGGCTGAAAATGCTCATAGATTCCTCTTTGGTTCAAGTAAAAGAACGGCGCTTGGGGGACGAAAAACGATCGGCACAAGCAATCAATTGATCGCTTGCGCAGACAAAACTCCTGACTGCTTATTTGTTTAGAAAACGGGGCAAAAATCCAGATCACCCAAAGATGAAGAGTCCACGGAGTGGTCTTCAAATCATTGAAATTAATCTTGCGTGCAGGAAAAATAGCTCGAATAATGAAAGTTGTCAAGGCAGTGGACCGATTTGCTTAACCAAGATTTTGCATCGGCAAATGGTTGAAAAGTTCGCCTTGGATGCGCCAATCGAGCCGCAAACATTTGCCGCCTCCAGCCAAAGAAAAAAGCCGCCGACGCGGACGGCTTTCGAGATCAAAGTCAGCCGACCGATTACTCAATCGCAATGTCGAAATTCTCGATCATGCCATCGACGTAAATCAGTTGGGAGGGTGACTCGAAGCCTTTGCCGACGGCGCGGATCGAGTAGGTGGAGCCGACGGCGACATTGTCGAAGCGGTAGAAGCCGAAGGCGTTCGTCCGTGCGACCGACTCAAAACCGTATTCGTCCGTGAGCACGACGGAGGCGCGGGAGACGCCCTGTGTCTTTCCACGGACGACGCGTCCCGAAACCGGAACGGACGCAGCGGTCGGAGCAAAGCAACCGATGCTGATGTCGTCGATTCCGACCCATTCGTCGTTGCCGGCGGCGTTGCTGGTCATGATCCTCAGAAAAATCAGATCGTCACCGACCGGTATATGCGGCAACGTCGCAAAAACGGTCGACTCTTTGGTCGCCGTGCCGCCCTCGGTGGCATCGGCGATGAATGCATCAGCGACATTTGCATAAGCGCCGGTGTCGCCGACGCGGTAATGAAGCGCGACAGGTTGGACCGCGTTGTCTGCCGATCCGTCGATATCCCGGACCTTGTAACCGATTGTCACGAACTTGAAGTCAGGGCAGTTCTTTTTGTTGAGCCGGATGACGATATGCGGGGCGTCAGCCGTTCCTGATCCCTGAAGTGCGATCGTCGGATTCGTAATCCCGTCAAATTCCGCGACACCGCCGCTCGTATTCGTATTCGGGTTGCCCTGATTGGCGATGACATCAACCGGTGTCGTGGCGCCGTCGGCGAGGATCGTCTGCGGATTGGTGCCGGTCGTCGTTGTCAGATCGTCGCCGCGGTAACCCATGACGGACATCACGTTATCCCAGTTGTCATCGGCGGTGATCATTGTCGTCAGCGTCCAGTTCTGAAGAAACGGATCGCTCGAAGACAGAAACCATGAAATATTATTGGCGTCGACGCGGGTCGCAAAAACGAATACCGCTGCGAAAAGGGGAAGCAAGGCCAGATATGTCCTGATGCTTCGAATTGAAAAACGCATAAATCTCTCCCATTAAGAAAAACATTAATCGGGGGCAGCGATTCAGATTTCAGTCGGAACTCTTCCAACAAACAACTAATTTTGGGGAACTTTCAAAAAGTAACCCAAACGGGCCGCAAAGTCCACCGTAAGATGTTTAACCGCCAAACACGCGAAACACGCGAAATACGGAAAGATATCCCACATTCCAGGATCCCAGGATTCCAGACATCATGATTCCATTATTCCAGAGTTCCAGATTCCAGGATTCCAAGATGGAGAGTCTCGTAACGACCGAAGCATGAATTTTTGGCGTATTTCGCGCATTTGGCGGGCAATCCAGCGGTATTTGCGGGCAGAAAAAAAAAAGACCGCGATCATCGATCGCGGTCCGTTGCTTTCGGATGACGCCTTTTGCCTATCTTGCCGTCCGAAGCCGTAACAATCCGTAAATCTGAAGATAACAACTGATCAGCGCCGTCACGATCAGCAGCGACATCGGGACGAAACCGAAAGAATCGGGGATCAGCGTTCCGAGCGAAAGATTGAACAGCGCGCCGATGACCGCCCCGAAACCGGCGATGAACGTCCGGCCGACGACCCACGTTCCGAAATCAACCTTGTCGTCAGCCGGCAGAAAGTACGGAAAAACGACGAGCATCAACAGCGACGCGCCAAACAGTATCGTGTCGATCCCGAATCCATCAGCAAACCGCCCGAATTCAACCGCCAGAAAAAACAAGACGAAGGTCGTATCGACCGCAAACGTGCGGTTTCCGGCGGATTCCATTCCCAGCGGCGTGACATGTGTTAGCTCTTTCATTCTTCCCGTTCTCCAATCTTATTCCGAAATGTGGATCAATCGCGCGTTTTGCTGAACTGCGAATAGGCGACGCGAAACAGTTCCGACAATGCCTTCGCCGTCTCGGGCGTCAGATTCTTGTCGGCACGCAGATGTGCTTCGACGATCTCGGGGGTCGCTTCATGCGGATAATAGACGACCGCCTGAACATCCTCCGAACTTCCCTGCTTCTTCATCACGCGATCGACCGGCATATCCAGCCAGTTCGTCAGCCGTGCGATATTATCCGCGTCCGGCTTTCCGGTTCCGTTTTCGATCCGCGAAAGAGTCGACGCCGAAACGGCGGTGACATCGGCCACGTCCCGGAGGCTGAGGCCAAGTTCTTCACGCCGGCGCTTGATGGCGCGGCCGAGTTCGATCGTGTTGATCAGACTTTCATTTTTGAATGACATATCGGTGTTCTCCGTTTGCAGATGAGCGGTGCAGTTGTTGCACCTGTCTCGACTGTGTTTCAACGATAGCACAGGAAAAATTTATTTGCAACACTACGTTTCACTCTTGCAACAAATAAATTTGAATGGTACAGTGTTTCACACATGAAACAGTCGGAAGAGGTTTTTATGGCGAATACGAAGCAACAAAGCACAAATCAACACAAGGCGGCGGCGAGCGCTGAACGGATGCGGGTCGAGCGGCAGGGTGCGGCATTCGTCGTTTTCGGGCGCGGCAGCACCCAATGGCGTGTCTGGCGTGACAATGTCGGAGCGATCTGCTGCGAATGCGGTGCGGCCAAACCAGGTGACCGTTGCGTTCATATGAGCGCCGTCCGCGATGCGATCCGTTCAAAGTCATCGGAGCGGCTCGGGTCGTACACCCGTCCGCAGAATCGCGCGAACGTGATCGATATCGGTTCGGGCCGCGACCGGCGAGGCATTAAAAGCAGCGAACCGGAACCGGCGGCGGCGGAATCGGCCGCAGCATCGATCGCGCGGATCGATCCGGCCTGGTCGTATTCGATCAAAGAGATCAAGCAACTCGGCAACTTCGTCGTCGTCGGCGCGACCGTGACGGCCAACGGTGTCGTGCGTGACGGAATCGGCACCGGACTCGCCGCGTCGGCGGATGGATTTCGGGATGCCGAGGAAATGGCGATCAGGCAGGCGGTCGCGAAATTCACGTCCCAGCCGGAACCGATCCGGATGCCGCATCGCGTTTTTCCTTCAAATCCGGTAGCCCGGTCGCTGTTCGATCT
>JBGASE010000088.1:0-13840 GCA_044229875.1 Pyrinomonadaceae bacterium
ATGATCAGGTACTCGGCCTTGAATTCGGGAACGCCTGTGCTTTCGATCCATCGGGCGAAAAAGTAGCGCATGTTTTGTCCCGCGACTTCGGATGTGAGCCGTTCGAAATCGTCGATCGACGCCGCCTTTCCGCGAAATCGTTCAAGATATGTCCGGAGCAACTGATTGAACTTCTGCTCACCCATCGTGTCGCGCAAAAGCTTGTAGGCGAGCGCGCCCTTGGCAAACATGATGTACTGATACGCCGTTGACTGATCGTCGAGGCTCGAGGGTGCGCGGAGCAACGACGCCGTCGGTTCAAAGGTTAGCGCCTTTTCGAGCAATTCGCGGCGAAGTCCCTCAAGCTGCGGACCCGTAACCTGACTTTCGCGCAATGAGAATGCGCTGTATTCGGCCAATCCCTGCGACAGCCAGGCATCGTCAAACGATTTCAGACCGGCCGTCAGTCCCCACCACTGGTAGGCCGCTTCGCGCTGCATCCGTTCTGACGTGACGTCGCGCGATTGATCGAAAAGTCTCTGGGCGACCATCAGCATTCCCGGTGCGGAATAGAATTCGAGACTGTCATCGTCGATCTGAGCGACGATGAACCGTTTACCGGCTTCCGGATTTCCGAATCGTTTGGTGTATGAATCGAACGCGCGGCCAAGCGTTTCGCCGTATGTCGCGATCAACTGGTCGTTCGCGGCTTTCGTAAAGAACTGAAATTCGAACTCGCCGAAGCGGAGCGTTTTCGACGCGTACCGGTCGTACGCAAAGTTGCCGACCAGCGCCGGTTTTGATTGGACGAAACGCTGTTTTCCGCCCACCGCCGCCACCGGCTGATCACTGTAACCGGCGACCGTGTAGCCGTTCGGGATTGAGATCGTGATATCGCTTGTCGCAAAATCGGCAGCGTAATTGTGAAACGGGAACCAGCGCGCGGCATACATCAAATAGCCGTTTTCAGCGCCGACATACGCCAGTCGTTTCGTCAGCAACGGTCCGCCTTCGGCCGTCACCAGAACCCCGCTGTACTTGAATCTGAGGGTAACGGTCGATCCGGCGGTCGCCGTCTCGCCAAGATCTACTTTGACGCTCGGTCCGAGATCCGAAACTCCGACGCGATCCTGTACGAACGTGATCTGATTTGCCGGCGTCGGCGTCGCTTTCGGCGTCGCGGCCTTGGTTTTCGGAGTCGGCGCGACAACCGCTGCCGGCTGCGTCAGCGCCTGCTGGATCTTCGTGATGCCGTCGATCGTCAATGAACCGTTGAGCTCGAACGCAACGTTCCGCGTATCGGTTTTCGGCACGAAGCTGACATCAACGGTCGCCGTCAGTTTGTTTTGATCGGGCGCGAGCTGGACGTCCATGCGATAGTTCGTGACGTCGAACTCGGCACGCTGTATCTGCTGTCCGAAACCGACGATCGCAAAAACCCCGAAAATGATGGCTGACCCGACGCTCCGGATTGCCGATTGTTTAAGATTCGTAATCATGTAACCGTAACCTGAATTCCCAAATTCGTGTGTTTAGGATGTTTCGCCCGTTTGAATAGTTTGCTGAACCCGAAACTTTGTCCGCTACCTGATAAAGATCGGATTGGACATGATCCACGGCATCCCCGAAAGTTCCGAACCAAGATCGTCCCGATACACCTCGACGCGATAAGCGCCGGGCTCTTTGACGTCGAATGCGATCTCGGTCTTTTCGCGTTCTTCAAGCACCTTCACGCCGTTTCGGAGAATGACAAATCGGGCTGCGACGGGCGACGCGGATTTTAGCACCGATCCTTCCGAAAACTTGAATTCGTCGCCCATTGAATATCGTTTTATGCCTGACTCGGCAGTGAACGAAAAGCCGCTCGAATCGCCAAGAACATCGAGCCCGACGAACATCCGGCCGCCGCGGATTGCCTCGATAACCGACTCACGCGTCAGACGCTCCGTGCGCTTGAGCAGAATATGCGCCCTAACGATCGAAAAAATGTTCTCATATCGATCGAGTTTGAGATTGATCAGTTTGTTCCCGGCGTCATCGCCAAAGAGATGTCCGCCGATGTTCGAATGCGCATCGGTTCCGGCAAAAAGTGAGATCCGCCGCCGCGCGGCGATTTCGTCGAAGCGTCTCAGGTTTTCGTCGGGCCGTTTGAAATTAGCGGCCAGCGTCAGTCCCGGATATGACGGAAACGACCACAGCATGTCGAGGATCGTCAGAATCCGCGTGTTCTGTTTGGCGTTTGTGTGAAGACTGAAAACCTCGATCCCGTCGAACGACGAATCCCACGATTTGAACTTCTCGGGATAGGTGATCAGCGCGGCCTTTTCCTGGGCGTGGTATTTTTCGAGAAACTGCGGCGTTTCGAGCCGCGCGTCGCCGAACATTTCAGGTCCGCCGGGAAGCATCAGAAAGCGATCGCCACTGATCGTGTCGGCTTCGTTTCCGCCGATGAATAGAACGTCGCGGTAAGTTCCGTTGAGTGTCAGCGTCGCAGTGTCGAAATCCGGCGACGTGTGCTCGGTCATAACGACGAAGTCGAGCCGGTTCGCCGCTGCCGCCGCTATCAGTTCTTCAAAACTGCCCGTCGAATGCCCGCCGAGGTTGGTGTGAGCGTGAATGATTCCTTTAAATTCAACGAATTCGGGATCGGTTCGCGCGATCCGCGCGGCGTTTGTCGATTCGATCAATCCGGCGCGCTGGCCGAATTCATAGCGCCGGTAAATGAACGGTATCTGGACGACCGCGAAGATCGCCAACAGAATCAGTACCGCTTTTTTCCAACGCTTCATGATCCGTTTACTTTTCGAAATCGACCGACACCACACGTTCGGCAATCGTCTTACCGAGCGCCGCGACTTCAAGATGCGCCGGATGATCGGTGTACGCGTCGAGCGCGTCACGATCGGCATAGGTTGAAACCAGTCCGGTGTCGAACGAGCGGTCGAGCTTCAGGATATCGCTTCCGACGTCGAAACTGAGAATCCCGGGCACCAGCGACGGCAATGCGCGCAGTTTCGCGGCATGATCGGCCCGCTGATCTGCCGTGATCCCGTCCTTATATTTCCAGCAAACTATATGAACTATCATCAACTTTGTCCCGATTCCAGAATCTGAAAAACGGCCGCAAATCGCAAATCGGTCAGCGCGATTCGACCGCCTCTTTTGTCACCTGATGCCGATAGCCGAACATCTTCTCGAGCTTCGGAACGATCGCGAACGGCGCTGCGAGTTTGCCGAGGACCGACATCGGCGGCTCGAACTCGATCTCGTCCCGAAGCATCGCGCCTTCCAGATGCGGCAGAACGATATGTTTGTGACGCCACGAACTGAACGGACCTGAGATCTGCACGTCTTCAAACATCCGCGGCGGATCAAAAGCGGTATGTTCGGCGACCCAGCGCACTGGAACCAGTCCGAACAGCCGCGTTTCGATGATCGCCCGCGACCCGATGACCGAGATATCGGCACGCTCGATGATCCGCGCCTTCTCCCACGGCGGAATCAGCATCTCAAACGCATCTTCGCGTTGATGAAAGGCGAAGACAGCCTCAGGCGACGCATGGATCACGGTTTCCTTTACAAATTTCACCCGAAAAACTCCTTACCGCAGCGATTCATTGAGAAGCTTCCAGACTTTTTGTAGATGCTTTTCTTCAACCCGAATGCTTCCGACCGAGAGCCGCAGCGTGAAAACTCCGTTGAGCATCGTGTGCGACAGATAGGCCTCGCCCGAGGCGTTGATCTGATTCATGATCCGTTCGTTGAGCGCGTTCAGATCGTCGACTCCCGCCGGGCACGCCCGGAAACAGACGAGCGCGAACGGCACCGGTGCAATCATTTCAAAGTCCGGGCTGTCATCTACCCAGCCGGCGAACAGCCGCGCCAGCCGGCAATGTTCGCGGATCCGATCAATAAGACCCTGTTGGCCGAAATAGCGCATCACGAACCAGAGCTTGAGCGATCGGAACCGCCGGCCGAGCTGGATTCCATAGTCCATTTGATTCGTCACCGGCTCAGTCACCTTCAAGTATTCGGCGACGAGCGAGAATGTCCGCTTCAGCAGATCGAGGTCTTTTACATAAAGCACCGACAGATCGAACGGCGTAAAAAGCCACTTGTGCGGATTCGTGACGATCGAATCGGCGCGTTCCCATCCGTTGAAATAGGCCTGCAGTTCGGGGACGATCGCCGCGCTGCCCGCATATGCCGTGTCGACGTGGAGAAAGATCCGGTTTCGCTCGCAAATATCGGCGATCAGATTGACGTTGTCGATCGCTGAACTCGAAGTTGTCCCGACCGTCGGAACGACGCAAAGCGGAATATGCCCGGCGGCAATGTCATCGGAAATCGCCTCGCGCAACTTTTCGACTATCATCTCGAACTTCTCGTTCGTCGGAATCTTGACGATCGAACGCGTCCCGAGCCCGAGCAGTATAACGGCTTTGTCGATTGAGTTATGCGTGTGTTCGGAGCAATAGACGCGCAGCAGCGGCAAGTCGGTCCGGCCGCTCATGCCCCGATCACGGACTCCGAGTTCAAGCCGCTCGCGCGCCATCGCCAGCGCGTGAAGCGTCGAGATCGAAGCCGTGTCGTAGATCACGCCTTTGAAATCCTCGGGAAGCCCCATCATCTGCCGCAGCCAGTCGAGAACCACCGGTTCGAGCTCGGTCGACGCCGGCGACGTCCGCCAGAGCATCGCTTTCATGTCGAACGCCGCCGACAGCATCTCGCCGAAGACACCGACGGAACTCGTCGAAGTCGAGAAAAGCCCGTGAAAATTGGGATGATTCCAATGCGTGACGGCGGGCATGATGAGCTTTTCGACGTCCGCAAACACGTCTTCGAACGACTCGCCCGTTTCGGGAGCCGATTTCGGAAGCGCGTCGCGAAGTTCGCCTGGGATGTTTTTCGACAGCACCGGACGTGTCTCAAGCGATTCAAAGTAATCGGCGATGTAGTCTACCAGCCGGTAACCAAATCGACGGAAATCTTCTTTCGGCATGTCGCCGAGATTTTTGTGATCCATTCCTTTTTTGCGCGGATCGCGGATTTCGCGAATCCTCTGCCGCCCGACTCAATTTCAACCAATCCGTTGCGGATTCAAAAAAGCCGTGAAATCGCTCGACAGTTTAACTATTACAAGTATAATAGCTCAATCGTTTATCTCGCCGACGAAAAAGGATTGCAAATAATTGTGGCTTAACGGGAAGTTGTCCTTTTATCCGGACAAATCCAATCCCGTTTCCGACAGAGCAAAGTATGGCTATTGAGGCTAACGAAGTCGAACAACCGGGCGAAGGTTTCATTCGCGGCCTGGGTTTGCTTGATTCGACGACGATTGTTGCCGGTTCGATGATCGGCTCCGGGATTTTCATTGTATCGGCTGACATTGCACGTCAGACCGGATCCGCGGGAGGATTGCTCCTGACCTGGATCATCACCGGATTGCTGACGATTTTTGCCGCACTCAGTTACGGCGAACTCGCTGCAATGATGCCGAAGGCCGGCGGTCAGTACGTCTATCTGCGTGAAAGCTATTCGCCTCTCTGGGGATTTCTTTACGGATGGACGCTGTTTCTTGTGATCCAGACCGGCACGATCGCGGCGGTCGCGGTCGGATTCGCGCGGTTTATCGGAGTGTTGTTTCCGTCAATCGCCGCTGAGAATTACATTGTTCCGCCGATTCATATCTCATCAGGGTACGCCGTTTCGCTTTCGACGCAGCAACTTGTCGGCGTCGTGATGATCATCGTCCTGACGATCATCAACATGCAGGGGCTCGCGCTCGGCAAACTGATCCAAAACGTTTTCACGTCAGCCAAAACGCTATCACTGATCGCGCTGATCATTCTCGGGATTGTCATCGGCGGCGCATCTGGAACATTTTCTGCCAACTGGTCGACGCTGTTTGAGCCGCAAAACGCGGCCGTCATCAAGCCTGATTTTGCGTTTTTGCCCGAAGTTTCAGTCAACAGCGGTTTGTTCGGGATCATCGTCGTTTTCTGCGTTGCCCAGGTCGGATCTCTGTTTTCGTCCGACGCCTGGAACAACATCACGTTTACCGCCGGTGAAGTTAAAGATCCGCAGCGGAACATTCCATTGTCGCTGGCGATGGGGACGGCGCTCGTCATCGGTCTCTACATTCTCGCGAACTTTGCGTACCTTGGTACGCTTTCGCTCAGTCAGATCCAAAACGCACCGGACGATCGGGTCGGAACGGCGGCGCTGAACGTGATGTTCGGCGGCGTTGGCGCGACGATCATGGCGGTCGCGATCATCATTTCGACATTCGGGTGCAACAACGGATTGGTTCTCGCCGGAGCCCGCGTCTATTACGCGATGGCCAAAGACAACCTGTTTTTCAAATCAACGGCCAAGCTGAATTCGAGACATGTTCCGGCGATGGCGCTCGTGCTTCAGTGCATCTGGACATGTCTTCTGGTGTTTCCGCGGACGGTCTCCGAAAGCGGCGGAAAGGTCGTTTACGGTAACCTGTACGGAACGTTGCTCTATTACGTAGTTTTCGCTGTTTTGATCTTCTATATTCTGACGATCATCGGGCTCTTTATTTTGCGCATCAAGCGCCCCGATGCCGAGCGTCCGTACAAAGCGTTCGGTTATCCGGTCATCCCGATCGTTTATATCGCCGCCGCCGCGCTGATCTGCTTCGTGCTTCTGTTTTACAAGCCGCAGACATCGCTGCCGGGACTTTTCATAGTTCTTTCAGGCGTACCGGTTTACTTTATCTGGAAGGCGCTTTCACAGAAGTCCGGCGAGGTTTGATCGGTTTCGAGTCATTTCTGATCCGCGCGTTTGCGCATTTTGATGGTCGGCAAAGGTTCCGGCAATGGCCAGGTAACAAAGCGTACTGACCAGACGTATGAAGCCCTATTTGGATCGCAGATCGAAAGATGCGATCGGACTCTATTCAAAAAACCCAGGAGGTTGTAATTTAGATGTCTCTTTTTGCGACAAAATCGATTGACAAGATTGTGGCCGAGGCCGCAGAAACAGGGGAACATACCCTAAAGAAAACTCTGAGCGGACTCGACCTGACGATGCTTGGAATCGGCGCGATCATCGGCACCGGTATCTTCGTTCTCACGGGGCAGGCGGCCGGCAAACATGCCGGACCGGCGGTCGTGATCTCGATGATAATTGCCGGCGTCGTCAGCGCGTTCGCCGCGCTTTGCTATTCCGAATTCGCCGCGAGCATCCCGATTTCAGGATCGGCATACGCTTACGGCTACGGAACATTGGGCGAGTTCGTCGCCTGGATCATCGGCTGGGATCTGATTCTCGAATATGCGTTCGGCGCGGCGACGGTCGCGGTCGGATGGTCTGGCTATGTGATCTCATTGATCCGTGACACGCTCGGGATAAACTTCCCGATCAGTCTGAGTGCCGCCCCAGGCACAAAGTTCATAGCCGTGTCGGCCGAGGCGGCCAAGGCGCTTGACGGAATGAAGGTCGGCGACACGACACTCAACCCATCTGCCGGATACAACGTCTTTTCGGAAGCCCTCGCGACTGCCATGACGCAGGCGAACTTTCCGATAAACACCGAAACCGCGGTCTTCAATCTTCCCGGATTCTTGATCTCGGTGGCCGTGACGATGCTGCTCATTCGCGGCATCAAAGAGTCAGCCAGTTTCAATACCGCGATCGTTATCATCAAAGTACTGGTCGTTGTGCTCTTTATCATCGCCGGCATCGGATTCGTCAATACCGACAACATGGGAATCGGTTGCGCTCCCGGAAGCCCCGGATGCGCTCAGTTCATGCCGTTCGGCTTCCCGGGCGTCGTCACCGGTGCAGCCGTCATCTTCTTCGCGTACATCGGCTTCGATGCGGTTTCAACCGCCGCGCAGGAGGCAAAGAACCCGCAACGCGACATGCCGATCGGAATTCTCGGCAGTTTGGCGATCTGTACGGTTCTGTACATTCTGGTCGCCGGGATCATGGTCGGACTTGTCGATTACAAGTTGCTGACAAACGCCGCCGCACCGATCGCAACCGCGATCGACGCCGCGAAGGATCAGGCAGCCGGAACAACGCTGGGCAGTATCCTGATCGCGTTCCCGACGATTATCAAGGTCGGCGCGGTGCTCGGGTTGAGTTCAACGATGGTCGTCATGGTAATGGGACAGCCCCGTGTTTTCTATTCGATGTCGAAGGACGGATTGCTGCCGAGCTGGGCGGCGAAGATTCACCCGAAATTCCAGACGCCGCATATCACGACGGCGATCACCGGAACGATCGTTGCGATCCTCGCCGGTTTTGTCCCGATTCATCTGCTTGGCGAACTGGTCAGCATCGGAACGTTGTTCGCGTTCGTAATCGTCGGAACCGGTATCATCATTCTGCGGTCGTCGAATCCGGCGCTGAATCGTCCGTTCCGTGTTCCGTTCTCGCCGTTCATCCCGATCGCGACCGTTCTTTCGGCAGCGTATCTGATGAACAGCTTGCCGATCGACACATGGATCCGGCTGATTGTCTGGATGTCGATCGGGCTGGTCGTTTATTTCGGTTACAGCTACACGCACAGCAATCTTCGGTCGGTATCCGATGAGGAAGCGAACTCGAACACGGTTGCCGATTACAAACCGCCGTTCGCGGCGATGCTGGCGATTATTCTGGCGATCGGTCTGACGATTTATCAGGTACTGTTCCTGATGGATCTTAAGGCGGACCAGATATGGCTTAACATGGCTGTCCGATTGTTCGCGTGGATCGTCACGGGCGCGCTGGTAGCGATGCTCATGTACGGGAAACAGGACAAGCGCGGCGGGCGTGACGACAAGGCGCACAAGCTCGGGCTGATCGCGTCGATCGTGAATCTTGCGGTTTGGGCCGGAATCACATACTGGTTCTTTGTCCACTTTGCCGAAATGCACGCGAAGTAATTCTCGATCATCGAAAAAGTTCCGCCGCCGCGACCTAGTTCACGGCGGCGGAATTGTTTTGGCAGACGTCAGAGGTCAGGCGTCAGAGGTCAGACGTCAGAGGTCAGACGTCAGAGGTCAGACGTCAGAGTTCAGACGTCAGACGTCAGATTCCAGAATTCAACGTTCAAGATTCAGCGTTCAAGATTCAAGGATCAAGATTCAAGGATCAAGATTCAAGGATCAAGATTCAAGGATCAAGATCTTAGGCCCAAGATCCAAGGTCCAAGATTCAAGGATCAAGATTCAAGAATCAAGATTCAAGAATCAAAATTCAAGATCCAAAATCCAAGGCCCAAGGCCCAAGATTCAAGAATCAAAATTCAAGAATCAAAATTCAAGATCAAAGATCCAAGATCCAAGATCCAAGGCCCAAGATCCAAGATCCAAGGCCCAAGATCGAAGATCCAAGGTCCAAGATCCAAGATCCAAGATCCAAGATCCAAGATCCAAGGCCCAAGATCGAAGATCCAATATTCCAGATTCCATGACGAGTGTCACATGGAATCTGGAATATCTGGAATGCCTGAAATTTCTGGAATATCCGGGATGCCCGGAATTACTGTTGCGGGAATTGGAATCCGGCCGGGAACTGCGGGTTCGTCGTCGCCGGGAAGGCCGCATCGACGCGCTCGATCACTTCATTGTAGATCTTGATCTCGCCCGAAGTTTCCATTCTCTGCCGGACGGCCGCCAGATAGTCGGAGAACAACTGGCTGCGCTTTTGCTGAACCATCGTCTGGATCAACGTGTCACGCTGTTTGGCAAACTCTTCCATGTTGGCGTTCTCACGCTTGTTGACTCCGACAACGTACCAACTGTCGCCGACCTGAAGCGGGGCCTTCGTGACCTCGCCGTCCTTGAGCGCCCAGATCGCGTCTTCAAGTGCTTCGTTCGTCGAAGCCGACGGGCCGGTTCCGAGCGGCGATCCGAGAATAAAGCTCTTCTGATCGTTCGCTTTAAGTCCTTTTGACTGCGCCGAACCGCTAAGCGCGCCGGCATTTGCGGACCCGCCCGCAATCTGTTTCGCGATTTCTTCGATCTGTGCCCGCGCTTTGTCGAGTTTGACCGATTCGACAACCTGCGAACGGACTTCGTCAAGCGTCGCATCACGCGGTTCTCTTTTTTCAACAAGCAACGGAACAGCGAAACCGTTTTGAACCGGGATCTTTTCGCCGACATCGCTGGCGTTCTCAAGGTTCTTGATCCCGTCTTCGAACTGCGGCGAGATGCCGATATTTTCAACATTGTCACCGGGTTTGACGAACGGCGTTTCGCGAACCATTTCAGCCGGACTCATGTTCGCTTCGGCAGCGAATTTCTTCGCCGTTGCTGCGGCGTCTTTTGTTTGCTTGAGATCTTCGAAGACTTTCTGCGCGAGCTCGGCTGCGGCCGTATATCCGCGCCGGTTGCGGAGCGAAACTTCGATTTCGGGTTTCGCGTCCTCAAACGTCTTCGGGATTTCCTTTCCGCGGCGAAGGATGTAAATGCTTGCACCTTCCTTGATCGGTTCAGTCACTTCGCCTTCTTTCATCGAAAGCAGACGCTGATACGGATCCGTCGGTTTGCTCGGGTTCTCGCGAACGAGTCCGGCGAGCTTTCCGCCGCGCGATTTGCTGGCGGCGTCCTCTGAATATCCGTTGACGAGTTCGGTAAACGCTTCTTCGGTGATCGTGCCGCTTTGCTTCGCGCGCGTCACGATCTCACCCGCCTTTTCCATGATCTGAGCCTCAAAATCAGGTTTCGCGATGCGGAGCACGATCTGCTGTCCTTCAACGCCCTTCTTTTTGCGATCCGCCGGGATATTCGCGTATTCGGTTTGATAATCCGCGTCTGAGATCGTCGCTTTCTCGCCGATCTTCGCCGTATTCAAAAAGACGTAACGGATTTTCTTCTGCGGCGAAGAAATGTAATAGCCGGCCTTGTTCTTGTCGAAATACGCCCGCAGCTCTTCGTCGCTCGGTTTGATCGACTGCGCAAGTTCGGCAACGTTGACCGAGACATACGAAATGTCGAATTTCGTATTCTTGCGCTGGAAATCCTTGAGGACCTCTTCTTCGGATGCCGAAACGCCCGACGTCAGAAACGCTTCGAGCTTCTCGCTGCTGACCTGATCGCGGACTGACTGTTCATATTCCGCGACGCTGCCGAAATTCTGAACCGCCCATTGTTCATAGCGCTTGATGTCGAGCGGCGTTCCGTCCGGCGACTTGTTCTGTTCGCGAATGATCGTGGCGACTTCGGAGTCAGATGCGCGGAACCCGAGGCGGAGTGCCTCAACCCGGATGATCCGTTGTCCGATCAACGAATTAAGCATCGTTTTCGTCGGAAGCGACGAACCCATTCGGCCCGCTTTGATGCGGGCAATCTCGCCGACCGTAACCTTTTCACTGCCGACCTTCGCGACCGCTTCGGTGCTGCTCGTCAGCGTATCGGTCGTGCTTCCGCCCGAGAACAGGTTTGAACTTCCGATACCGACAATGAGACCCAGGATCATGACGACTCCGATAAGAAGCAGCACGAAGTTGCGGGTCTTTTCTAAACGACTGAAAAACTTTAACATCCTGAAATACCTTTCGAATAAAGATTGGAACCTGATTGTCTGCTGAGACAAACCGCGATTTTAGCAGATAAGAGGGCAAAGTCCAATAGTCATCGGCACCCGGCGGCGTCCGCAAACGGCGAACTTTGGACATTCCCGTTTGGTCTGGGGTATCTTATTGCAACTATGAGTCCTGTAGAGTTTCCGCTTTGGGTTTGGATCTTCTTCTTTTCCGTTGTTTTGATCGCGCTTTTTGTCGATATCGGGATCGTCAACCGCAATTCGCATGTGCCGTCACGGAAAGAGACGATCGCCTGGAGCTGCGTTTGGATCTCGCTGGCCCTCGCTTTCAATGTCTTTATTTACTGGTTCGTCAATTCAACCTACGGCGCCGACGCCGCGTTTTTCAAGTCGAAGGAATTTCTAACGGGCTATCTGATCGAGCTATCGTTATCGGTCGACAACTTGTTTGTCTTTCTTCTGATCTTCAACTACTTTCAGGTTCCGAAGAAGTTTCAGCATCGGGTTCTATTCTGGGGTATCTTCATGGCACTCGTCCTGCGAATGGTGATGATCTTCGCGGGAGCCGAACTGGTCGAAAAATTCCATTGGATACTTTATCTGTTCGGAGCATTCCTCGTTTACACCGGAATAAATATGCTTCGGGAAGACGAAGATTTTCATCCAGATGAAAATTTCGTCGTCAAATTGACGACACGCTTCGTCCGCATCTCAAAACATTACGACGGCGAGAACTTCATCGTCCGTGACGAATCCGGTCGTCTAGCTGGAACGCTTCTCTTGCTGGTGCTGATCGTGATCAACGTCGTCGATCTTGTCTTCGCCGTCGATTCGATCCCCGCGATCTTCGGGATCACGACCGACCGGTTCATCGTTTACACTTCGAATATTTTTGCGATTCTCGGACTCCGCACGTTTTTCTTTCTGCTTCTCGGGATGGCAGAAAAGTTCCATTTTCTCAAGTACGGACTCGCTTTCGTCCTCAGTTTTATCGGTGTCAAAATGCTCTTGCCACTTTTCGCCGAAGGACTGATAATGTTACTCGGGGAAAGCACGACAGGATTCGCCGGATTTCTCCGGCGCTTTCAGCAGCACGAATTTGAGCAGACCGTGATCAATATTTCGTTGGGCGTCGTCGTCCTGGCGATCATTCTTTCAATCGTCCTGTCGCTGGTCTTTCCGAAGCCGGCAGAAGAGCTATCGGAAACCTCATAACCGACTGACATAAATGGAACCTAAATACCGAAAGTTTTACGTAGAATGGTGGAAGATTCGTCGCAGCACCATCTACGTGCTTATCGGTTTATTGCTCGTTTTCACGGCCATCGGATACGGAAGTTATCGCTTCATGAAGAGCGATTTCGTCAACAAGCCGGAAGCGAGCGCGCCGAAAGACGCGGCGCTCGTGATTTCATTTGAAGGCGACGTCAGAATCATCCGCGCGGCGACGCGTGAGACGATCCTCGTCACGCGACAGACATTCGTTTCCGCGGGCGACACGGTTCAGACGCAGGCCGACGGGCGGGCAAAGATCCAGATGATCGATGGCTCGGTTCTTTCGATCCGGCCGAATTCCACTGTCGTCATTCGCGACAGCAGTTCGCTCTTCGGAGGTCCGAACGTCCGCGTTACGCTCGACGACGGTCAGATCAACGTCCGAACCGAAGATCAGCCCGCCAACACCCAAAACGTGGTCGAGGTTCGCGAGTCGGAAAACCGGATCGGAGCCGACACGGACGCGAGCTTTGATATCAATAAGGACAGCAACAGCGGCGAGATCCGGATCAGCCGGGGAGCGGTCGAAACCACCGTCGGTGGAGAAAAGACAGTCGTCAAAGAGAACGAGTTCGCCGCGCTCAACGAAGGCAAGATTGCGGCCAAAGAAAAGCTTCTCGGACCGCCGATTCACAACTCGCCGTCATCCGACGAACAGATGATCGGGTCAATGAGCGGTGTCGCCGACGTGATGTTCCGTTGGCAGAGCCCCGACGTCAATCTCGCGCTCTCATACTCGATCCAGATCTCAAAACTGCCGCAATTTGCGTCGCCTGAGGCAATACTTGTCGACAAACAGGGATTGACGAGTCCGAGCCTTCCGGTCAGCGGTCTTTTCCCCGGAACTTATTACTGGCGCGTCAAGGCAAACTCCGCATCCGGTCAATCGAGCAATTGGAGCGCATATTGGAAATTCACGGTCATCAAACGTGAAAGCAGCAAAGCGATCGGTGCTCGGGACTGGAATGTCGAATCGCTTGGCGGAACGCTCTACCGGATCAGCGCCAAGACACAGCCGGGCGCAACCGTCCGCACGCAGGGAAAGTCGGCGTTCGCGCTTGGCGACGGAGCATTCCTG
>JBGASE010000277.1:0-3017 GCA_044229875.1 Pyrinomonadaceae bacterium
GAGGCCTGAAAAGTTGATTGGATGTCCGGGGTGCAAACCGTAACCGCGATCTGCCTCAATCCGCAACTCTGACCAGACTTGACCTTGTCGGTTGAGTCGAATAAGTTATTGAAGAAACATAGTTTGAGCGTCATCAGATCACAAATCAATAAATGAGCATCCAATCAGACCGCGAAGTCTTCGGCGGACATCTGCTTGTCATCGGCGGGGCCGAAGACAAATACAACGAACGCCGCATCCTGCGGAAATTCCTCGAACTCGCCGGGGGCAGCGACGCGAATATTCTGATCGTCCCGGTCGCGTCGGACTATCCGGAATTCGCGGCGGACGTTTATACGCAGGCTTTCCGCCATCTCGGCGTCAGCATGCCGCGGGTTTTGCGCGTTACGTCGCGTCAGGACGCATTTCAGGCGGATCCGGAGGAACTTCTCGAGGGTGTCACAGGCGTTTTTATCTCCGGCGGCGATCAGATGCGCCTGACATCGATCCTGGGCGGGACGAAATTCGCGCAGAAATTGCGGGAAATGGTCCGCGAAACGGAGATCGTGCTTGCCGGGACCAGCGCCGGCGCGGCCGGAATGTCGACCTCGATGATCGTTCGCGGCGAATCGTCGTCACACCCGCAAAAAAACTCGGTGCGGCTTTCGCCCGGGCTCGGATTTCTCAAGAACATCATCATCGACCAACATTTTTCGGAGCGCGGCCGTATGAGCCGGCTGCTCACCGCCGTCTCTTACAATCCTTACAATCTGGGTGTCGGCATCGACGAAAACACGGCGATCATCCTCGACCAGATGGGAACGCTCGAGGTGTTCGGCGAAGGCACGGTGACGATCGTCGACGGTTCCGAGATCAGTTTCAACGAGATCGCCGAGGTCGAAGATCATCGTCCGTTCGCCGTCTGCGGCGCCCAGATCCACATCCTCCGCGACGGTCTCAAATACAACTACTTCGATCGTAAACTGATGCCCGTTGAGAGCGAGTTCTTGTTGCCGGATATCCGCTGAGAATTTGCGATTTTCAATTTGCGATTTGCAATTGTCTCTTGGAATCCTGGGCTTGTTTCCTGGATTGCAGTGGCGTCCTCGGCTTGCGTTTGGGCGGACATTAGTTGTAAAAGAATCAGAGATGTTCAAAATGTTCAAACCGTGATCGCGATGCGATCCGATGCACACTCAGCTTCACAATTAGGGGGAAATCGTGACTGGAAAAGACCTCATTCTCCGAACGAAATCGTTCGCGCTACGGGTTGTAGATGTTGTAAATGCTTTGCCGAGAAGCGTTCCCGGGATTAGGATTGCCGACCAGTTGTTCAGATGCGGGACATCGGTCGCGGCGAACTACAGGGCGGCATGCAAGGGCCGTTCAAAAGCCGAGTTTGTCGCGAAACTCGGAACTGTTGAAGAGGAGGCCGATGAATGCGCGTTCTGGCTCGAGATGATTAAAGACACCGGGATCCTTGAACCTATGAAGGTTGAACCGCTCCGCGCCGAGGCCTACGAGTTGTCGCGGATCATGGCAGCGTCGAAGATGACAGCACGATCGAAAATGCATAGAGCCCGAAACTGAGCGCTTGAATCTCAAATCTTAGATTTACTATCAGAAGACAGATCGCAAACTGCAACCCGGAGCCAATTGCAAATCGCAAATTGAAAATTGCAAATCGACACGAGTCGCAAACCGCAATACTTATGGAAATTCTCGAAATAAGAACCCTTCGCGGGCCGAACTATTGGAGCGGATATTGGAAGAAGCTGATCATCATGCGGCTCGATATCGGCGAGTTTGAGGATCGGCCGTCGAACAAGATTCGCGGGTTTTATGCGCGGATGAACGATGTCATGCCGTCGCTTTTGTCGCACGGCTGCAGTTACGGTGAAGAGGGCGGATTCCTCAAACGCGTCAAGCGCGGCACGTGGGCGGGTCACATCATCGAGCATTTCGCGCTGGAACTGCAGACTCTGGCCGGCATGGACGTCGGTTACGGACGCACGCGGGAGACATCCGAACGCGGCGTTTACAATGTCGTGTTCGCGTATTTCGAAGAAGAGGTCGGCCGCTACGCTGCGCGGGCCGCGGTACGTCTTTTCCTCGACCTGGCTGAGGGAAAAAAGTCGGCTGACGAACTCAAGGCCGAACTCGCCCGCGAGATTCAGGAAATGCGCGAGATCCGTGAAGACGTCCGTTTCGGGCCGTCGACCGGATCGATCGTTGAAGAGGCTGAATTGCGCGATATTCCATTTATTCGTTTGAATGACCAATCGCTCGTCCAACTCGGGCAGGGAATCAACCAGAAACGGATCCAGGCGACGACGACGTCCAAAACCAACATGATTTCGGTCGATATCGCCGGCGACAAAAGCGCGACCAAAAAGCTGCTCGGCGACATGGGCGTTCCGGTACCGCGCGGTTTCGAAATCCGTGAGGAAGATGATCTTGAACGGACCGTTGAGCGAGTCGGCTATCCGGTCGTCATCAAGCCGCTCGACGGCAACCACGGCAAGGGCGCGACGGTCGGGATCACGAACATCGACGACGCGCGGACCGCATTCGCAAAGGCAAAGGAATATTCGCGCTGGGTAATCGTCGAAAAGCAGCTGATCGGCAATGATTTCAGAGCGCTGGTTGTCAACAACCGGCTGATCGCCGTCGCCGAACGTGTTCCGGCGAATGTCGTCGGCAACGGGAAATCGACGATTCAGGAGTTGATAGACAAAACCAACGAAGATCCGCGGCGCGGTTACGGACACGAAAATGTGCTGACGCAGATCACCATTGACCAGCAGACTGAACGGCTGATCAAGGCGAAGAAGTACACCCTTGAGACGGTACTGCCTATGGTTTTGTTTATTTAAAAAAAAACGACCGCCAATATTTCTACGGGCGGCACGGCGATCGACCGTACGGACGAAGTTCATCCGGAGAACGTTTTTCTGTTCGAACGCATCGCGCGGATCATCGGGCTTGATATCGCCGGCATCGACGTAATCGCGCCGAACGTTGCCGAACCGTTGTCG
>JBGASE010000089.1:0-22823 GCA_044229875.1 Pyrinomonadaceae bacterium
GGATCAGCTGGGATTATTTCGGTTCGGCCTCGGTCACGGTCCGCAACGGCGTTTACCGTCTCAAGGGCGAGCAAAAGGGCCGCGGAAACGGAGATTTCGTCACAATTGACGGCATCATCACCGAAATTACCGAAAAGACGTTCGTTTTCAAGGGGACGGTGTTGACGCAGGTTTCGACGATCAATGAAGGCCGGCCGTGTACGCGAGACGGCGAGATGACGTTCCGCATCACCGGTTCGCGGAAATACTGGCGATTGCAGGATATCGACAATCCGTGCGATGCGGTCGCCGATTACGTCGATATTTATTTCCGGCGATAGTGGATGGCCCGGCAGTCGCGCGCCGAATATCTGAGATATGCTGAATTTTGCAATTGAAACGGCGCGTGATGCCGGTCGGCTCCTGCTCGAGAAGTTCGGCCGGAAGATCGCGATCTCGAAAAAGGGCGACATCAATCTCGTCACCGAAGCCGACCTCGCGTCCGAAGCGCTGATCATCGAACGCATCCGGTCGTATTTCCCGAAACATTCGGTGCTTGCCGAAGAATCCGGTGCGGCGGCTCTCGACGGCGAAAGCCAATGGAAGTGGATCATCGATCCGCTTGACGGCACGACGAATTTCGCCCACGGCTACCCGTGCTGGTGCGTGACGCTCGCGCTCGAACATGCGGGCGAGATCGTTGTCGGTGTGACGTTCGATCCGACGCGGAATGAATTGTTTGCCGCCGAACGCGGCCGCGGGGCAACGCTCGACGGCAAGCCGATCAAAGTTTCGGCAACCGAAGAGCTCGCCGACGCGCTGCTTGTCACCGGTTTTCCGTACGACGTCAAACATCGGGAAAAATTCGCGCGGAACCTGACCGAATTGCTGCTGAAATCCCGCGGCGTACGGCGCGACGGATCTGCGGCGATCGATCTCGCATATGTCGCCTGCGGCCGTTTCGACGGGTTTTGGGAAGAAGGGTTGAATCCGTGGGACGTCGCCGCCGGGCTGCTTCTGATCGAGGAAGCCGGCGGTCGGGTGAGTTACTACGACGGCTCGAAATTCAGTATTTACGCGCCGCCGATCTGTGCGTCAAACGGATTGATCCATCGCGAAATGACTCAAATCCTGTCGTAAACCGTTACGGAACATATGACGACGGGATCGAGACGTCGCCCGCGTTGCCGAACGTGGAGAATCCGACCGACGAATTCGAGCTTCGGACCCAAAACCATTGCTGGCTCATTGCACGAAAAATTCCGATATCGACGCGCCCGTCGCCGTCGTAGTCCCCGAGCATCGGAAGGTCATCCGGAAGTCCCCATGAAAAATACTGCGCCGTCTGGTCTGAACTGCGGATGATGTAGAAGTCAGGCAGATTGCCGTCGGCCGTGCCACGAAATACGCAGGCATCGGTCTTACCGTCGCCGTCGAAGTCGGCCGCGCACGGGCGATCGGTCGAAATTCCGAACGGAAATGCCGAATACGAATCGGTTGCGCTCAACCATTGATGCCAGACGCCGTCAGCCGGCCGGTAAACGGCGATGTCGCCGATGCCGTCTCCGTCAAAATCACCAAGCAACGGCTTGTCGCCGTTGATGCCGAACTGCTGAGCATAAAACTGGTTTCCGAGACTCCGCAACTGATACCAAACGCCGTTCGAAGGTCTGAAGACCGCAAGGTCCGCGCGCCCGTCGCCGTCGAAATCATTCGGTAAAGGAATATCCCCGTTGAGTCCGAATTGAGTCGCGCTGACCGAGTTCGAAAAGCTGTTGAGAACCCACCAGACGCCGTTTCGGTACACTGCGATGTCTGTTCGGTTGTCGCCATCGAAGTCAGCGGGTGTCAGATTGTCACCGGCAACGCCGAATTGGGTCGACATCGTCGCTCCCGACCCGCTGAGAACTGCGTTCCAAGTTCCGTTTGACGGCCGGAACGATGCGACTTCGGAACGGCCGTCGCCGTCGAAATCGAACGGAGCGCGGTTGACCCGCGTAATGACGACATCGTTACCATCGCCGCCGACATAGGTGATCCGGAAGGCGCTGTTGAGCGCGCCGCCGAAGATCGCTCCTTCGGGCGCGTTCAAAAATGTGCCCGACACCGGGTCGGTTCCGTCATTGTTGATTATCCTGAACTGATCGCCGATCGCCGGCCGGTACGTTCCCCACGGGATCGGAGCCAGACGCGCGTTGTTGAGATTCACCGCACCGGTAACATTGAGCTGATCGTGTCCGTTCGCGCCCGGGGTCGGTCCACCGATCTTGCATGCAAAATTGCCGTCGGCCGAAAAATTCAGTGTACCGGTATTGAGTATTCCGGTTGGCGACGTCAGCGTTCCGGCGCTGACCGTGCCCTGTACGATGTTGACGGTCCCGACTGTCCCCGTTCCGCCGAATCCGCTGAATCCGAGCGTGCCGCCACCGGTGACCGGTGAATTGATCGTAACCGTGCTCGACGCCGATGTGCCGTCAAAGGCGAAAACGCCGTTGTTGACGTTGATCGGGCCTGAAAAACCACCGCTCGTGAGCACGATCGCCGCGCCCTGTCCGTTCTTGTTCACCGGGCCGGCGCCGTTGAGCAGTCCGATCCCGAATGATCCCGCGCCATCGATCGTCACTCCGGCGATTCCGATCGAAAGAATCGCGATCGTCGTCACGGTTCCAGCCGCGCCGGTAAACGTTTGGGCCGGATTGACAAAAACCGCGGCATTCATCGTCGGCGTGCCGCCGGTGACGTTGATACCGGTATTGAGGCGAAACGGATTGCCCGCGACGGTGTAGGCGCCGCCTTCAAATGTCAGCGAACCGAACGTTGTCAGCGCAAAGAAATTGTTGTTGGTCGCAAGTTGTGCCGACCCAGCCGGGAAAACCAGATCGTCATTTGCCACCGGAGCGACGTCGCCGACCCAATTGGCGGCTGTCGTCCAATTGCCGTCGCCGCCGCCGCCGTCCCAGGTTTTGACGGCCGCGGCAGTTGAAATCGCGGCGCAGAAAAACAACGTCAGAAGAACAATAAATCGCATATTCGGTTCCCTCGGAAATCGTGAAAAATCTAACACAGAAAAAGTCCGAAAACAATTTTCTTGCGGTCGCTCCGGTGTCAGCCCACGGTGCTTTGTGATAATCTAATTCACGATTTCGACATTGACGATCGGGTTCGCGATTTGACGGCGGTATCGCTCAAATCGGCCGGTCCGCAATCGGCTTACGGAATCCAAAACACTATGGCCTGGTTTCGCCGAAACAAACCCAAGATCGAAGATGTTCCGCACGACGAGGAACGCACCGTCAGAACCGAGGGCATCTTCGTCAAATGTCCGGAATGCGAGAGCCCGCTCTACAAGCGTGAGCTGATTGAGTCGCTAAACGTCTGCACGCATTGCAATTATCATTTTCGGTTGGGCGCGCGCGAGCGGCTCGATTCGTTGTTTGACGACGGTCGCTATGAGAAGCTCGATGAAGAAGTAATGTCGGCCGATCCGCTTGAATTCGTCGACTCAAAACCATACAAAGACAGGATTGTCGCCGCCAAGAAGGCGTCCGGATTGCCTGAAGCGATCGTTTCGGGAAAAGGAATGGTCGGCGGACATCTGGCTTATGTCGGGGCGATGGACATGTCATTCATTGGTGGATCGATGGGATCGGCAGTAGGTGAGAAGATCACCCGCCTCATCGAACGCGCGGTCGAAACACGCGGAGCCGTGATCGTCTTTTCGGCATCGGGCGGCGCTCGGATGCAGGAAGGCACGCTGTCGCTGATGCAGATGGCGAAGATCTCGTCGGCTCTGGCGATGCTTCATGAAGAAAAACTGCCGTTCATCTCGGTGTTGACCGACCCGACGACCGGCGGCGTCACCGCGAGTTTTGCGATGCTCGGCGACGTGATCATCGCCGAACCGAAAGCGCTCATCGGATTTGCCGGGCCGCGCGTCATTGAACAAACGATCCGGCAAAAGCTCCCGAAAGGATTTCAGCGATCGGAATTTCTTCTCGAACACGGAATGGTGGACATGGTTACCGATCGCCGCGAGATGCGCGATACCGTCTGCCGCCTCCTCGACTTCATGGTCATCGACTGACCGATTTCCCGAAAATCAGCAGTTCGCCTGATTGCGCTTGTGAAGACGCTCGATCAGTGCTAAGACGATGTCCTCGCGCCACGGCCTCGCGGCGATCTGAACCGCCAGCGGCATGCCGGCGCTTCCGGCTTCGGCTTTCGACGCGGACCGCTCGCCGAGATCGAATCCGGCGCGCCGGCCGACGGCCTCGTCGTCGCGAACGGTCGAAACGCGCGCTATTCCGGCCGGAAATCCGAGCATATTGTAGATCAGCGAGTACGTTCCGCCGAGTCCGATCTTGTCGCTCGAATCATGGAGAAACGCCGGAACCGGCGAGATCGGCCCGAGTATCGCGTCGATCCGCTGTTCATCCATCGCCCTAAGAAAATCGCTTCGATATTCCGATTGCTTTTCCGACCATTGTTCGAGAAATTCCTCGCCGCGGCCGCCGAAAAACGGAATCATCCGCGCCGCGTGGCGCTGACCGAGAAGTCTGACGATTTTGAGAATCATCGATCGCTTCGACTCGCTGGCAGCGCTCAGCATCAACGAATTTTTGATCTGCGGCAACGCCTTTTCGTCGCCGAGGACATTCGTGAAGATCTCGCCGCCGTTAACCGTCAGGATACGGTAGAAGATCTCTTCGGCAGCTTCAAACGACGGCGGATTGAATTGAACGACTTCGGCGCCGCCCGATCTCAGCCGTTCGGCGGCTTCTGATACCGCGCGTTTGACCGCAGGCATCGGTTCGAAAATGCCATCGGTGTCGTACCAGCCGATACGAAGCGCTGACAGATCGACACCGGAAATCTCGTGAAGCGGTTTTTCCGATCCGGCAGACTCGTTGATCACTGAAAGAAACGTCCAGAGATCCTCGGCATGATTTGCGATCACGCCGGTGACGGAATTTATCGGACCGGTCAGGGCGGTGTCGCCGTATCGCGTCAGATCCGGCGTTCGCCACATCGTCGGCTTGATCGAACACGCGCCGCAAAAGGCCGCCGGAAACCGGACGCTGCCGCCGATGTCCGAGCCGATTCCGACCGGTGAGGCACCTGTGCCGACGACGGCGCCTTCGCCGCCGCTTGATCCGCCGCAGGTAAACTTTGGATTCAACGGGTTCAGCGTTCTTCCGTAAATCCGGTTGATGCTTTCGATAAAGATCAGCAATTGCGGAACGTTCGTTTTGCCGAGAACGATGCCGCCCTCGCGCATCAAAGCATCGATGTAAGGATCGTTCGACGATGGTCGGTCGGCTTTTCTGGCCAAAACGCCGAGCGTGCTTGGCGTTCCGATATAATCAAAACACTCTTTGATGGTAAACGGCACGCCGTGAAGGCGACCGAGTTGACCGCCGACAGCGACCTTTCGGTCAGCTTCGTCCGCCTTCGTCCGGGCCTCATCAAAAAAATCAATCACAAGCGCGTTGATTTTCGGATTGACCGCCTCGAGCCGGGCAATGAAATGCTCGACGGCGTCGCGGCTTGAAAATTCGCCCAATCTGATCCCAGCGGCGATCCGAGTCGCCGAAAGTCCCTCAAATTCCATGTCCTTCGTGTTCATGCAAAATACTAAGTCACTACTGGTCTTTAATTTCAAGATTCGCACTCGCCGCCAATCGGTGATGTTCGACGTGGTAGAGCGTAAAATACATCATTTCACGGATCGTCAGTTTCCCAAGCAAGGGATGCGGAAGACGGATGCCGTCGATCTCATTTTCATCGAACGTTTCAAGGCCGCCGATCAACCGGTCGAGCGTGCTCCGCAACTTCTTGATCAAGCGCTCGCGATCGCCGAATCCGACTTTCCGCGGCACGAATCGGCCGCTCGCCCGGCCGCCTTCGGCCAAAATCCGTCGATAATCCGTGACGATCGTTTCGTAATCCCTCGGTGTCGCCCGGGACTTTCCGAAAATCATCTTCGGCAACATTTTTGGCAGTCTGAACGCGGTTGCGAGCGGCGCGACGCCGCGCAGGATATGTTCAAGCTGCTGGCCGGCGGACCATTTCCCGTCAGGCGCGAACTCAAACGAACCGGCGTCGAGGCCGGCGACGAAGCTTATCAATTCCTCATGCCGCTGACGCAGGGATTCGATGATTTGTGGCTTTTGCATGACGTAAATTACACTCACCATAATGAACTTCACGGAATCGGTCAACTATCTTTACGGACTTGGCAACGAGGTCCTCGCGATGAAACTCGGGCTCGACAACATCGGTTCGTTGCTCCGCGCGCTCGGCCGCCCGCATCTCCGTTATCCGAAGGTTCAGATCGCCGGCACAAACGGTAAAGGTTCAACGGTCGCGTATCTCGAAGCAATGTGCCGCGCCGCCGGCATTCGCGTCGGAGCCACGACCTCGCCGCATCTCGTGTCGGTTACGGAACGTATCAGGATTGACGGCAAAGAAATCAGCGAGGCCGGATTTGCGAGGTTTGCGACCGAGGTCAGATCGGTCTCGGAAGCGCTTGTCGCTGGCGGCGTGCTCGAAACGGTTCCGACCTATTTCGAGCAAGTTACGGCAATCGCGCTGCTGGCGTTCGCGGACTCTGAGGTTGATATCGCGATTCTCGAAACCGGACTCGGCGGCCGATTCGACGCGACGACGGCGGCGAACGCCGGAATCGTAGCGATCACGCGGATCGACCTTGATCATCAAAGGATTCTCGGCAATTCGATCGCCGAAATCGCGGCTGAAAAGGCTGCCATCATTCGCGCCGGAACGGTTGCGGTCATCGGCGATCAGTGTCCGGAGGCAATGACCGTCATCGGCGCCCGATGCTCGGATGTCAATGTCAGTCCGCAACTTGCGGCGGAGCGGATATCGACCGTGCATTCGAACGACGGCATCGTTTTCGAAAGCGTTCGTGGCCGCTATTTTGCTTCTCGATTAAGCCTCGCAGGTGATCATCAGACGGAAAACGCCAGGGTTGCGATTCTGTTGGCGGAAGAACTCGGGCTTGGAAGGGAAGCGATCGAATCGGGCCTTACGACGGCGCGGCATCGCGGGCGGCTTGAACGCATCGGCCGCTTTTTGCTTGACGGAGCCCACAACGAATCGGGAGTCGACGCGCTTGCGGAATACCTCAAGACCGCCGACGCGTCGGGAATCGTGATGGTTTTCGGCGCGATGCGCGACAAGGATATCGAGTCGATCGCGGCAAAGCTGTTCCCGGTCGCATCTGTCGTTTTCGTGACCCGGGCAGACAATCCGCGCTCGACGGATGTCAGTGAACTCGCCCGAATCGCCTCGAAATATGCGGCTGACGTCCGCACCGCCGCGACCGTCGCCGATGCCATTCGCGACGCAACCGCCACATCCGAAAAAAACGACACGATTCTCGTTACCGGTTCGCTCTATCTGGTCGGCGAAGCGATCCGCGAGATTGAAGGGAAAAGGGAAAAGTTAAAAGTTAAAAGGGAAAAGGCAAAATTCGAGAATCCAAATTCGGGAATCAACATTCAAGATCAAAACCCAAGATCTCAATTTCATTCGAGAAAGCGAAATCGATAATCCAAGATCAAAAGTCCAAGATCAAAAGCCCAAGATCAAAGATCCAAGATCAAAAGTCCTAGATCAAAAGCCCAAGATCAAAGATCCAAGATCAAAGGTCCAAGATCAAAGGTCCAAGATCAAAAGTCCAAGATCAAAAGTCCAAGACCAAAGGTCGAAGATCAATAGTCCAAGATCAAAGGTCCAAGATCAAAAGTCCAAGACCAAAGGTCCAAGACCAAAAGTCCAAGATCAAAAGTCCAAGATCACAAGTCGAATATCAAAAGTCCAAGATCACAAGTCGAAGATCAAAAGTCCAAGACCAAAGGCCCAAGATCAAAGGTCCAAGATCAATCCCGTCCTAAACGTTATTTGAAATTGTAAAAAGAGAAAGTCTCCCAGCTTCTCAGAATGCCTTTCGGGGTATCCTTGAGTTGAACAAACAGAAGAGGACTTTCTCGATGAATAATGTAACACTTTTTGCTCAAGAACAAACAGAAGAGGACTTTCTCGATGAATAATGTAACACTTTTTGCTCAAGTCGTCTCGAAGCTGGATCGGGTTGGTTTCGGAAGGTTGGTTGCCAGTTTGGGGACGGACAAGCATGCGAAGGGATACGACAGCTGGACTCATCTGATCTCGATGCTGTTCTGTCAGTTGGCGAAGAGCCAGTCGGTGCGGGATATCAGCAACGGGCTGAGGTCGGCGACGGGGAATCTGAACCATCTTGGGATCGGCCGGGCGCCGTCGAAGTCGTCGATCAGCTACCAGAACAAGAACCGGGACTGGAGACTGTTCCGAGACTACTATTTACATTTGCTGAAATGTTTTGGACAGCAGGCGGCGTTCAGGAAGTTCAGGTTCCGGATAAAGGCGAAGATTCTGCTCCTGGACGCAACGACCATCAGCGTGTGTCTGAAGGTGTTCGACTGGGCGCATTACAAGACAGCGAAGGGTGCGGTCAAACTGCACACTTTGCTTGATTACGAAGGCCATATACCGGTTTTTATGCGCATCACCAACGGGAAAACGGGCGACAACAAGGCGGCATTCGGCATCCCGCTCCCAAAGGGAAGCGTGGTCGTCGCCGACCGGTTCTACGTCGATCTGCGGCTGATGAGCGTTTGGGACAGCAACGGGTCATTGTTCGTCATCAGGCACAAGGAGAACCTCAATTACAAGGTGATCAGGAAGAACGAACTGAAGACGGACCGGCACCCCCATGTCCTGGCCGACGAGATCATCGAACTCAACGTCGTGCGTTCGAGGGAAAGATACCCGAAGAGACTGCGCCGCGTGGTTGTCTGGGATTCCAAGCAGGAGGAGACAGTCGAAATACTGACGAACCAGTTCTCATGGTCGGCAAACACCGTCGGAGAAATCTACCGGTGCCGCTGGCAGATCGAGATCTTCTTCAGGGACATCAAGCAGCTTCTTCACATCAAATCGTTCATCGGTACGAGCGAAAACGCTGTCATGATTCAGATCTGGACCGCCATGATTGCAATTCTCATCCTCAAAATGCTCAAGGCGATGGCCCAGTACAAGTGGTACCTGTCCAATCTAGTCGGTTTCATTCGCCTGAACATGTTCGTCAAGATCGATCTGCAGCATTGGCTTGATCACCCGTTTACCGAGCCGATCAGGCCGCCGAAAAACCAAGCCCAGGGGGTTCTTTTCGAATTCAGGTGATTTCTGGTCGTCCTAGCCAGCAATTTCCGATACTCGGGGTATCGCAACAAAACGTTTAGGACAGCATTGTCAAAACCCAAGATCAAAAGTCCAAGATCAAAAGTCCAAGATCAAAGGTCCAAGATCAAAGGTCCAAGATCAAAGGTCCAAGATCAAAAGTCCAAGATCCAAAATCCAAAATCAAAAATCCAAAATCCAAAAGATTCTCTCCTCTTTATGATTTCGTCTCTGACGATTAGAATGTTGGGAGTATTTGATTAATCAGGAACTGACTATGTACAAAATTGTATTGATTCGGCATGGCGAGAGCGTTTGGAACAAAGAAAACCGGTTTACGGGCTGGAAGGATGTCGACTTGAGCGAGAAGGGGCTCGAAGAGGCGAAGGCTGCCGGTAAATTGATGAAAGATCAGGGTTTTGAGTTCGATATCGCATTCACTTCGGTGCTCAAACGGGCGATCCGGACGCTGAATGTCGTCCTTGACGAGATGGATTCGATGTGGATTCCGGTGACCAAGAACTGGCGGCTGAACGAACGTCATTACGGAAATCTCCAGGGTTTGAACAAGGCCGAAATGGCCGAGAAATTCGGCGATGAACAGGTTCTGGTCTGGCGGAGAAGTTACGATATTCCGCCGCCGCCGATGACCGCCGATGACGAACGGAGCCCGCGCAAAGACCGCCGTTACGACGATCTGGCGGATGCCGAAATTCCGCTGACGGAATGCCTCAAGGACACCGTCGAGCGTTTTGTGCCGTATTGGGAAAGCGAGATTGCTCCGAAAGTGACCGAAGGGAAACGCGTGATCGTCGCGGCCCACGGAAACTCGCTTCGGGCGCTGGTCAAGCATCTCGACGGGATCGCCGACGATGAGATCGTAAAACTCAACATCCCGACCGGTGTTCCGCTCGTTTATGAACTCGACGCCGATCTGAAACCGATAAAAAGCTACTATTTGGGTGATGCCGAGGCGATCAAGGCCGCGCAGGATGCCGTTGCAAATCAGGGTAAGGCAAAATAGCGACTGAATCAGAACGAAATGGGGCAATGAAAATCAGGCTACTGATCGCGACCATTCTTTGCGTGATGCTCATCCCCGGCGGCGCGTGGTTTTTCGGGTCACGCCTCAGTGCGCCGGCACCGGCAGCCGTCGGCAATTGTCCGAACGATCTCGCGTGCGAGACGGTCGAGTTCGCAAGCGAATCAGGATCAACACTAAAAGGCTGGTTTCTCAAAGGCGAACCGGGAAAGGGAACGATCGTCCTGATGCACGGCTTGCGATCAAACCGATCGGCACTGGTCGATCGTATGCGGTTTCTGCGTCTTCATGGATTTTCGGTGCTTTCATTCGATTTTCAGGGCAGCGGCGAAAGCCCCGGCGATCGCCTGACGTTCGGATTTCGGGAGCGGCTCGATGCCGAGGCCGCCGTCCGCTTCGCGCGCGAGCGTCGGCCCGATTCGAAGATCGGGGTCATCGGAATCTCAATGGGCGGCGCCGCGTTTCTGTTGGCCGAAAATATGCCGCCAGTCGATGCTCTCGTTCTGGAACTCGTCTACCCGACGCTGCAACGGGCGGTCGACAATCGATTGGACGAATGGTTCTTCAACGGCGCACGGGTCGCTTCGCCGCTTCTGACATCGCAGTTGCGGTATCGGATCGGCGCCGGAGTTGATGACCTTCGACCGATCGATCGCGTTCAAAAAATCAGTATTCCGCTGCTGGTCATTGCCGGCCAGATCGATCCGCTGACAACGCTTGAAGAAAGCAAGCAACTTTTCGAGGCCGCAAACGAACCAAAGGAATTGTGGGTCGTTGAGGGCGCAGGTCACGAAGATATCTGGAAGTTCGGCGCCCGCGAATACCAAAACAGGGTCCTGCAGTTTTTTCAACCAAAATTAAACATTTCCCCGGGAGGAGAAGATGAAACGAATCAATCTTGCAATTGCGCTGACGATGCTGCTCGGAAGCCTGGTGCTGCCGACCCTGGCCCAAACAAAAAGTAAGAAAACGACGGCCACGACGACCGAGATTTCAAACGGACTCAAGGAGGCGCTTTCAAAGGGAGTGCGTTTTGCCGTTGACACGCTCGGCAAGGAAAACGGCTTTCTTGACGATGTCCGGGTCAAGATCCCGCTCCCGAAATCGTTGCAGAAACTGGAAAAGGCGCTTCGCATCGCGGGACAGGGGAAGTCGGTCGACGATTTCGTCGCGTCGATGAACCACGCCGCCGAAAAGGCGGTTCCGGTGGCGATCGACGTATTCCTCGATTCGATCAAGAAGATGTCGTTCGATGATGCCCGCAAGATTCTTTTCAGCGGTGAGCAGGACGCGGCAACCCAATTTTTCAGACGCACCAGCGAAGATACTCTGCGCGGAAAGTTCCGGCCGATCGTCGAGGAATTCACGGCGAAGGTCGGTGTGACGCAAAAGTACAAGGACATGGTCGGAAAAGCCGGACCGGTGGCAAAGTTCATCGTCGGTAAGGAAGCGACCGATCTTGACGCGTATGTCACGCAAAAGGCGCTCGACGGACTCTTCTTCATGGTTGCGGAAGAAGAGAAAAAGATTCGCAAGGATCCGATCGGCCGCACATCGAGCCTTTTAAAGAAGATTTTCGGGATGATCAAGTAATTTGCGATTTTTGGGATTTGGGATTCAGTAATCCCAAATTCCAAATTCCAATTCCAAATTCCAATTCCAAATTCCAATTCCAAATTCCAATTCCAAATTCCGAATTCCGAATTCCGAATTCCGAATTCCGAAATCCAAGATCCAAGATCCAAGATCCAAGATCCAAGATCCAAGATCCAAGACCCAAGACCCAAGATCCAAAATCCAAAATCCAAAATCCAAAATCCAAAATCCAAAATCCCTTATCGTGTGACATTCGCGGCGCGCGTTGATAAAATACCCGTTTCGGAAAGGTCAGGAATTTACAACCGTAATGGGTATCAAGCAGATCTCGGTCCGCGGCGCGCGGCAACACAATCTGAAGAACGTCAATGTCGACATTCCGCGCGACTCTTTTACCGTCATCACCGGACTCTCGGGATCGGGCAAATCGTCGCTGGCATTTGATACGATCTACGCCGAGGGTCAGCGCCGTTACGTCGAATCGCTTTCGGCCTACGCCCGCCAGTTCCTTGATCAGCTTGAAAAACCCGATGTCGATTCGGTTGAAGGACTGAGTCCGGCGATCTCGATCGAGCAGAAAACCGTGTCGCGTTCGCCGCGCTCGACGGTCGGAACCGTGACCGAGGTTTACGATTATCTGCGGCTGCTGTTTTCGTCGATCGGCCAGCCGCATTGCCATCAATGCGGTGAAGCGATCACGCGGCAGTCATTTGAACAGATCGTCGCGAATATTCTCGATCTTCCCGAAGGCGAGCGCGTCATGATCCTCGCGCCGATCGTCCGCGGCCGCAAAGGCGAATTCAAAAAAGAGCTCGAAAAACTTCATAAAGACGGATTCATCCGCGCGCGGATCGACGGCGAACTGCGTGCGCTCGACGAAAACATCGGTCTCGACAAACGCAAGAACCATACGATCGAAGTCGTCGTCGATCGTCTGCTGATCAAAAACGGTGTCAAGGATCGATTGACCGAGTCGGTCAAGACCGCGCTCAAACTCACCGGCGGCGCGGTGCTGATCTCGATCGTCGACGGCGACGAAAAGCTTTATTCGGAAAAAATGGCGTGCGTCACCTGCGGCGTCAATATTCCGACGCTCGAACCGCGTTCTTTTTCGTTCAATTCTTCGTTCGGTGCATGCAAGCGCTGCTCTGGACTCGGGATCGTCGCCGAAATCGACGCCGGAAAACTGATTCCCGACGATTCGGTCGCGGTCGATAAACTCGCGTTTCTTGATGGCGTCGACAAGATGGCGTCGACGATGCTACGGACTGCGATCGACGGCATCGTACGCAAATACAACAAAAAGAAGAAGACCGACGCCGCGTCGCTTTCGGCGCCGTTCAAGGATCTTCCGGCCGACATTCGCGATGGGTTTTTCAACGGCGTCAGCGGCAAGATTCCGATGAAATGGGGCGAGAGCTATTATGATTCGGAGTGGAAAGGCGCCGTCAGGTTCCTTCGCGAGCGG
Source organism: Pyrinomonadaceae bacterium (assembly GCA_044229875.1). Classification (GTDB taxonomy): domain Bacteria; phylum Acidobacteriota; class Blastocatellia; order Pyrinomonadales; family Pyrinomonadaceae; genus JAFDVJ01. Next base: position 13,329 of record JBGASE010000089.1, read on the forward strand.
ATGCACAATTCAACGTCGGAAAAGATCCGCGTCGCGCTCGCAGACTTTATCGCGCCCGGTCCTTGTCCGGATTGCGGCGGAAAACGTCTTCAGCAGGAAAGTCTCGCAGTCAGGATCGGCGGTCTCGGGATCGGCGATTACACCGCGCTGCCGATCGATCAGGCGCAGATCAAGTTCGGCGAGATCGCGCTCACCGCACGCGAGGAAAAGATCGCCGGCCTGGTGCTTCGTGAAATCCGCGATCGGTTGCGATTTCTTGATTCTGTCGGACTCGGATATCTGACGCTTGACCGCGGTTCCGGCACTCTCTCGGGCGGTGAAGGCCAGCGGATCCGCCTTGCGACGCAGATCGGATCATCGCTGCGCGGCGTGCTCTATGTGCTTGACGAACCGTCGATCGGGCTACATCCCCGCGATAACCGGAAACTGCTCGAAACGCTTCATCAACTGCGCGATCTCGGCAACACCGTGCTTGTCGTCGAGCATGACGAAGAAACAATTGAAAAGGCTGATTTTGTCGTCGATCTCGGACCGCTCGCGGGAACACACGGCGGGGAAGTCGTCGCATTTGGCCGACCGGCGGAAATCGCCGCCGAGCCGAAATCGATAACCGGACAGTATCTGAAAGGTGAACGAAAAATCGAAGTTCCTGAGTGGCGTCGGCTCGCAAACGGTCACAACATTGAGGTTAAGGGCGCCCGCGCGCATAACCTCAAAAATATCGACGTTCGATTTCCGCTCGGGTTGCTGACGGTCGTCACCGGCGTTTCGGGAAGCGGAAAGTCGACGCTGGTCGGCGATATTCTTTATCCGGCGCTGGCAAAGCATGTTTACGATTCGGCGACGACGCCGCTTGAGCACGACGCAATCAAAGGCCTTGATCTCGTCGACAAAATAATCGAGATCGATCAGTCGCCGATCGGTCGGACGCCGCGTTCGAATCCGGCAACGTACACCGGCGTTTTCACCGCGATCCGCGAGCTTTATGCAATGCTTCCGGAATCGCGCGAACGCGGTTACAAGGCGGGTCGTTTTTCTTTCAACGTAAAAGGCGGCCGGTGCGAGGCGTGCGAGGGTGACGGAATGAAGCGGATCGAAATGAACTTTCTGCCCGACGTTTATGTCACCTGCGACGTCTGCCGCGGCAAACGCTACAATCGCGAAACTCTGGCGGTGAAATTCAAGGGCCTTTCAATCGCGGACCTGCTTGAAACGACGATCGAGGACGCTTTGCCGATCCTCGAGAATATTCCGACGATCAAAGCGAAACTGCAGACTTTGCTCGACGTCGGGCTTGGCTACATTCAGCTCGGACAATCGGCGACGACCATATCCGGCGGCGAGGCGCAGCGCGTGAAACTCTCGAAGGAACTCTCAAAACGCGCCACCGGCAAGACTATCTACATTCTCGACGAACCGACAACGGGTCTGCATTTTGCCGATGTTCATAAGCTCCTGGATGTTCTTCAGAAACTGGTCGATACCGGAAACACGGTAATCGTCATTGAACACAACCTCGATGTCATTAAATCCGCCGATTACATCATCGATCTTGGCCCCGAAGGCGGCGAGAACGGCGGCCGCCTGGTCGCCCAAGGGACGCCCGAAGAAGTCGCCCGCGTTAAAAAGTCGTACACCGGCCAGGCGCTGAAGGCCGTGTTGAAATAACGTTCGCTCCTCGGACGATCGTGCTCGACGATCTCGAGATCTTCGCGACAGACGGAAAGTAACGAATCCCGACAGTCAACTGACAATGCCGCGGCGTTTCAGCGACCGCGGCATTTTTTGCGTCTCGGCGCGTGTCGGCGTACACGACTTGGCATCATCCCCGAAAATCACCTATCATGACCGCGTCCGAATCAGACACAGGGTTCCGGAAACGATCGCCATTCCGGCGATGAAAGCGATTCATTCTGTTTGGCATTAACACTGACGAACCGGTTCGAAAGTGAACAGGCCGCTTCCACAAAACGATGAAACCAAATTTCTACACCCGCAAGCCGCAAAAACCGAGCGGTTTCAAAACCGCCGTCGCATGGTTCGGCGGCCGCGAATTCATCGCCAGCCTCAAAGGCACGTTGATGTATATGATCTATGGCGAAAACATGGATCCGCGGTCATGGATGAAGGGGAATATTTTCCCCAATGCCGAGCGGCTGATTGTTGACGAACGGACTGAGGAGATTCGGAGGCAAGCCGCAAACACTTCCGATGAAACTTCGAACCAATCTCTGGACCTCGAAACATCGGAAAAAATCGCAAAAGATGCAGATCTTCCGAAGCAGATTTCAAATGCAACGAATCTGGAATGGAAACGCCGGATCGACGACTATTGGAAATGGAAAATTGACCATTTTGAATTCTGGAAGCAATTTCTGAATGGTCCGATGTCCGCAGATCAGAAGGCGACGGTCGATGCAGATACCGATTTCTGGTTCGATTACATATCGGACTCCGGGGACGGTCAAATGGCCGTGTACAGCGTCGGTCTCCTCGCATTTTCAGATCTTTGGCTGAGCGAGGACGGGACGGTCCGTTTTTACCCGCAAGAGTCGAAAGGTCCGGATCCCGACTTTCAGCGGCATTCGCTCTTGCCGCGCGGGTATTTCCTTTTCGTCGGCGGCGATACTGCTTACCATACCGCCAATTTTCCGACCCTGGTCGAGCGATTTCAGCTTCCGTTGCGATGGGCGTTTACGGACGTCAGGAAGTTTATGTATGAAACGCTCTCGCCCACAGATCTGCTTAAAACGTCAAAGTGGACATGGCAGAAGGACGTTAGGCCGATCGCTGATCCCAAAGATGAAAAGCAATGCAGCGAAGAATGGGACGGAACGATCGCCGGGACGATCGGAGGTACAGAGTTTTGGGACACCGAACCGCTGCGCCCGCTTTTCGGGATTCCGGCAAACCATGACTATTACGACAATATTGACGGCTTCAATCGGCAATTCCGACGGTCACCATACGCCGACGTGTTTGAAAACCGTTCCTACGGCGACGCCAAGGGAAAAGCATATTTGCGGATTCCGACATTTTCGAGAGAGCAGGAAGCAAGTTACGTTGCGATTCATCTTCCGTTCGATTGGTGGATGTTTGGCATTGATTCGGAAAACGTCAAGCTCGATTTTCGTCAGGAGATCTTTTTTAGCGAGATCATCCGCGCGAAACCGAAAAAGCTGATTCTCGCAACTCCGGAACCGACCACGGTATTTGGCCGGAAATGCGCGAATGACGATAAGACCGCGGTATATTTTCAGGCGTTGCTGAAGGATCTGGGAATCGAACAGCCGTTCCTGCACGACGGTAAGTTCGTTGTTGCGTCGGGCGAAGGAAAAAATAAAAAGTACGACCCGTTTAACGACAAAATTTGCCGTCTTGATCTTTCCGGCGACGTTCATCACTACGCCCGATATTGGGGGCCAAAGGTGCGGAATTTCGATCCGCAGAGGTTCGAAGCGGATAATTATGCCTCCGTCGTAGCCGGCGGTGGCGGCGCGTTCTTTGATTCGACGGCGACACTGATCGGAACGGCATCGGACGATTCCCGAAATCCGGTCTCTGAACGTACGCAAAGCGGCAGAATTGATCGACGAGTCTCCGGCGAGATTCCGCCACAATGTGTTTTCCCGTCCGCGAAAGAGTCCATTGCCGCACATTCGGAGCCACTTTTTGACATTCGAAACATTGCCAGAGGCGGATACATACACTTCGCTGGAGCAGTCACGTCGGCGCTCTTGTTTGCACTTCTTACCGGATTTTCGAATTTCGCGGGATTGCTGTGCTGGCATAGCGGATGTGAAGGAAGCGGATTTTGGGATCGGCTAAAGGGAAAATTCAGTTGGTTCGGCGAACCCGAAGTGGTTCTTCCGGTTTCGATACTCTTTGTCGTTTTCTTGTTGCTTTCCGCTTCGACTTATTTGATCCACTGGTTTGTGGTTGGGCTGAAACGCCGCCACGCCGACGACAAGATCGTTAAAGACTGGGATGGCCGGATTAAGCAATTGCTCATTTTTTCGATTCCATTCTTCATTACGATTACGATCTACGTCATTCTTTTGTTGTTTGGCTCGCCATATTTGCTAAAGCCGAAATCCGCGGTGCCGGCGAATCTGATGATCATCCTACATCTTGCCGGTGCCGGACTTATTGTCTGGCTAAGCGCCGAGTACACAAATTGGCTCGCCGTTCGTGCAAAGATCATGCGCGACCGAGAAGACGAGTTGTTCATCAAGAAGCTTGAGGACCCCAATTTCATCGCAGATCATTGGTATCTTCGTCCGGTCGGTTGGCTCGCCCAAAACTACTCATATCGTTACTTCTTCGCAAACGCGCTCGGTATCATTGCGGTATTTGCGTCAATCTTCGGAATCGCGCAATTCGGCGGTGACAATTTCGCGTCCGTCGGCGCGGATTTTCTACTGATCGGCACGATCGTCGCCGTTTCCTTAGGCTATCTGATTCTGGCGATTGGAACCGGCGCTGCATATCTCAAAATCCCAGGGAAAGTTCTTTTTGCCTTGTTCGGAGCCTTTCATGCGATCCTTCAAATATCGACGGCCATTCTGCTTTTCTATGTCGCAGATTGGCGGATTGCGATCGCGTTGTCCGCGTTGACGATTCTGATGAACGGTCTCTCGATTGGACCGATCATTGACGGTATTATCTCTGGAAACCGAATGCTCGAACGCGTTCGCCAACTTCGCGCCGGAGCCTGGATCATGCGAAATGGCGGGAGTTTCGGGTTGCTTTCCGCATGGATCCTTTTCGGTGCCGTGATGCTCTCCGGCCCGTTCATGTCGGCGAAGATTGTCGATTCACCGAAGTCGATCAATTCTTACGTCGCCGATCTAGCGGTCAGCGCCGAAGAACGGATTCGCACTTCCGCTCCGAATTATCGCGAAACGCCAATCATCGGTCGACTGGTGAAGATGCACGGACGCTTTTCGAGCGAAAGCATCGTCAGGTTCATCTACTATGTTTTAGCCCTGATGATCTTAGGTTATCTCGGCGCAAGGCTCGCCCGCATCTGGTTCGGCTGGTATCTGGCCGTCGGACTTCTTTTTAATGGCCACAACAACGAGGCTGGCGGAATGGCCCGGATCGAGGGATTCAAGCACCTTGTCAGAATACGCGTCCAGGAGACGAAGCTCACCGTTTACGTGATCGGATTTGAAAAAGCGGTGTCGAATATCGATGAGCTTCAATTGAGACTCGTCGATAAGTTCGAGCTTCATTACAAATAGGGTATGAGCAAGTCACAAGCGCTGGTTTCAGAAGTCTTGCTGACGAGTTGATATCGAGCGAAGACCGTTGCTAACGGTCACGAGCTTTCGGCTGTTCCTTTTTGGAAGTAATGAGGGAACTAACGGGCGATTCGGGTTGCCCGTCGGCCCGGCGTTTTGCGATGCCTTCAATTTACGGTACGGAGGTCAGACGAGTCTGGCCTCCGGCTGATTTCAATCTACTTATTCACGTTCTCGCACCTCATTTCATGCGTGAAATCGGCAAAATCGCCGCGCCACGTGCCTGAGAAGGATCCGCCGACGTAGTTCTGGTCGATCCGGAACCGGCCCTGGCGGCATTTGCCGTCCTTGTCTTTGAAAGCGATCGCACCGATCCGGTAGCGGCTCAGAATGATGCCGGTGATCGCGTGACGGGTCAGTCCGTAATCATCTGAAACGACGACCGCTTTGATGAACGTGTACTGCCAGTTCGAAGCGGCGGCGCGGGCGACGAACGCATTCTGCAGCGCGCGTTCAAGAACTGCATCACGGACGACGGCTTTCGGGAGGCGCTCGGCGTCGATCTTCGCGTTCATGTTAAGCTCGGCTTTTGCGGCCCTCTGTTCGGCGGTCCCGAGGCCGTTGATCTGCGTCGTGATCGCATTGTAGGCGGCGGAAATCGAACTCTCGCCGGAAAAGATCCGTCGCGCGGTGTCCCAATATGATTGTCTGAGGAGCAATTCATAGTACGCGGCCTCAGCGGATTTTGCCTCGATGGCGTCGTTGACTGCTTTGACAAGTTTCACATTCATCGCGGGATCAGAATCGAGTTGTGCCTTGAGCGACATCAGCGTCCGATCAAGATCGTTTGCAATCTGACTTTTGTCCGCAGCGACAACGTCATCGGCCATTTTTGAATACTTTTCGATCTCTTCCCGGATGCTTTCGGCCGTGTCGGAACTGTCCGCCTGTATCACCCGCGCGCTGAACAGATCATTGAGCGCCGAACTCGCATTGATGCTCGAAAGCAGCTTTGCCCGATTCTCGGTCCGCGTCTGGTCCTTTTCGTTGCGGGCATCGGCGAGCGCCTTTTCCATTTTCGAAGCGTCGAAATTCGGTTCGCGGCGTTTCAGCGAATTGAGTTTCCCCTCGGCCGCGACCAGTCGCTTCTCTTCAATCGCCTTCCAAAAGTCTTCGGCGAGCTTTTTGCCGAACGGCGTTTCCTGCGCGAAGGCGGTGAACGCCGCGGCGATCGTCACCAGTGCAATTATCATGATTCTCATTTTGTTTCTCTCCATTTTTTTGCAGAATCGGAACGCGTCAGCGCCCTTTATGAACGACTGAACGCAATGGAATTCTGATTCTTGCATAGATGCGTGCGGAAAAGCGTCGATAAGAATCGTCAGGCGTGGTGCCGAAACAGCCTGCGCCAATTGCTGACCAGACGTTCAACGTCGAAAGCGGCGTTTGCCGGGCTCGTGCTCGGAAGCGTGATCCGTTCGATCTCAAGATGTGCGAAATGACGTTCGAAGATCTTTCGCGCGGTCGCGCCGTTGAAGCCGATGATCTCAATTCGCGGATTTGACAAGAGAAGTCGGTCGATCGGGTTCGGGATTGGATCGGCGATGTTTGAGTCGAGCGATCCGATACGTTCGGCGGTGCCGACGACATCCCAGAGTCCGACGCCGAGCCGCGTTAAAAGTTCGAGCTTTTGCGGGTAATCGGCCGGCGTTTCTGCATCGGCGATCTCCGCCAGAACGCGCCAGAACCGATTCCGCGGATGCGCATAATACTCGCCCGCAGCGAGCGACGCCTCACCCGGCAAGCTCCCAAGAATCAGGATCCGAGACTCGGCGGAGACGATCGGCGCAAAAGAAGACTTTGGAGGTTTTCGATTCACCATACCGATTGAACGATCAAAACCCAACTACTGCAAGTTTCGAGGCACGATCGACTGTCGTTTCATTAATTTCGTTCGTTTCGTATATTTCAATTATGCTATTATTCGTTTGAGGTGATTCTGATGAACATATCAAACGGCGAAATCGCGCTGGCGAAGAGCGGGCAGAAAATTTTGACAGGGAAAAGCAAAGCGAGATTGGTGGTTGATGGCGAAAATGTTGAACTTTCTCCGGCCGTCACCAAGCTGCTGGCAAAGGCGTTATCATACATCGCAAAGGGAAAAGCCGTCGACATTACGCCTGAACCGGCGGAATTCTCAACACAGTTGGCAGCTGATTTCCTCAAAGTATCGCGTCCGTTTTTGGTTAAATTACTGGAGACAGGTGAGATCCCGTTCCGCAAAGTCGGCAGACATCGCCGCGTCAGGTTTGAGGACTTGATTTCGTATAAACAGAAGATTGACGAAAAACGTCTGAAAGTACTGGCGAAACTCGCTGAACAAGCGCAGGAACTTGATCTCGGATACTAAATGAACTCACCGATCGTAATTCTCGATGCGTGTGTACTATTTCCGGCGCCGCTTCGTGATTTTCTGATGCACCTCGCATTGTTGGACGTTGTTCGAGCACGATGGACTGACGAAATTCACGCTGAATGGATTCGCTCCGTTCTGAAAACACGTCCGGATTTGACAGAAAAACAACTAAACCGCACCAAAGAGCTGATGAATTCTCATGTCCGCGATTGCTTGGTGGAAGATTACGAAAGTCTGATCGATAAACTCACTTTACCGGATCCAAATGACCGCCATGTACTAGCCGCCGCGATCAAAGCCGAAGCGGAAATGATTGTGACCTTCAATCTACGGGATTTTCCTTCCGAATTCTTGACGAAATTCAAGATGAGAGCCGTCTCTCCGGACCAAATACTCTCTGAATTAGTTCAATCAAATGAAATTCGCTTCAACGTGGCGTTCGATAGGCAACAGAAAAGCCTTAAAAATCCACCGAAATCCGAAGAAGAGTTATTGCAAATCCTTGAATCCCAGGGCCTTGAGAAAACAGTCCGAAAATTGCGAATTTATCGTCACAAGGGTAGAAATCAAGCCGATGAAGGGGTGGGTCAATAATGCTGACATCGCGATCCTTTGAGTGAAGTTGAGAAGGGGAGTTTTGCCGGCGATTGGCGCGATCGAACCGAATTTTTGAAAGCCATATTTGTTAGAGCCATTCAATTCTCCGTACATCGTTTTTGGGAATAAATTCTCCGTTTCCGTCAAATCAGGCGAAGTCTTCGATCGCTATTGATAATAGATGCCTATTGATCGAGCAACGCTCCGCTTCATCAAAGTTCGTCTAATCAAACAACGATTTTCTCCGTTATTCGTAAATTCCCGTAATACTCTCGATTGAAGAATAGGTTGATTCCGATTTTTCACAATCAAGAATTTTCATCATTCTCGTTCACATAAAACATCTCCTCACTCGGCCTGAGCGGTCTTCCGAGCCAAAGGGGTCTTCGCAGGCCATTCGGGCCTGGAGCTGGTCTGGTCATTCTTAACCATTCTTTGTAGATCGCGAAACTCTTTTCCGTATCGACAAATACGTCGCCGTAGTTGTCGCCTTCGTGGGCTTTTTCGATCGAGACCTTTTGGTGCCAGCAGTGCATTCCTGAAAGCGGGTCGGGATGGACCGGGAAGGTTATGTTCTGATGGACGCCGCCGTCGGACCAGAAGACGCGGGCGGTGTCGGGATCGTCCGATTTGTAGGGACGGATGCCGTCTTCGACCGTCATCTTCCATTTTCCGCTTCCAACTTCCGCGATTTTCACCTGATTCGTCGCCCAGCGGTTGGCGCTCGGGTCCGAATCGCGGCGCCAGCGGCCGATGTGGTGCGAGCACGCGACGACGCCGGGCTTCATGCCTTCCGTGACCCACGCCCGATTGACGAAATAACCGATATCGGTGTTGACCCGAACCAGATCGCCGGTCTTGATCTCCCAGCGTTTCGCGTCCTCGACCGACATCCAAAGCGGATTGCGGTGCGAGATCTCGGCGAGCCATTTGGCGTTGCCGGATCGCGTATGGATCAGCGTCGGAAGCCGGAATGTCGGAACGAGCACAAGTTCGTTCTTCGAAGCGTCCATCGTTTCCGGATGAATGTGGCTCTTGATATAGGTCGGCGCGGCGTATTCCGGCCAGCCCCAATCCTTCATCGTCGACGAGAAAAATTCCTGCCGCCGCGACGGTGTCGGGAACCCGACGCGCGCCTTTCCGCCGTCCATGATGCCGATGATCTTGCCGTCTTTTTTGACTTCGCCGGTCGCGCCATCAACCGTCGAGCCCTCAAGATCGGCCGCCGGAACCGGA
>JBGASE010000278.1:0-2960 GCA_044229875.1 Pyrinomonadaceae bacterium
GGCGTCTGACGTCTGATAGCTGACGTCTGTTCTGGCGTCTGACGTCTGATAGCTGACGTCTGTTCTGGCGTCTGACGTCTGATAGCTGACGTCTGTTCTGGCGTCTGACGTCTGATAGCTGACGTCTGTTCTGACGTCTGACGTCTGATAGCTGACGTCTGTTCTGGCGTCTGACGTCTGATAGCTGACGTCTGTTCTGACGACATCTGAACCGTCTGAAAAAACTAGACACAAACACTCAAACTCTCTATCATTGTGAATCTAACTGAAAAATTTCGAAATTTCGTCGTTTCAGTAAATTACCATCGGAAATTTACGGCTCAACTTAGTTAGATTCGTCCCCCTGAACCACTAATTGCACTGCGAGTCGGGATAGATTCAAGCGGAGGAGAAACAGCTTCAATATGATTAGAATGGGTCGAAGTTCGGCGAAGGACCAGCCGAGCGCGGAGAATTATCAGCAACAGGCACCGGACAATTTCTACCAGAATTCAGGGGATGTACAACCACAGCCGGGACGCGCGGTTTCGGAAAGCGAATCAATGGCGCGGGACATCAAAGAAGGCCGGTTGAGCGGCTATGTCGGAAACGGCACGGTTCTGACGGGGGAAACCAATTTTCAGGCGATGCTGCGGGTCGACGGACATCTGACCGGCCGCGTAACGTCTGACAACGGAACATTGATCATCGGTTCAACGGGCCGTGTCGACGCGAACATTACGGTCGCGGCAGCGGTCGTCAACGGCATCGTCAACGGCGACATCATCGCCACTGAAAAGCTCGAGTTCGGCCGTTCGGCGCGCGTCGTCGGAAACATTCAGACGCCGCGGATCGTGATCGAAGACGGCGCGATTTTTGAAGGAAATTGTTCAATGATCAAATCCAAAGAAGCATCGGACAAGCGGAACGCTGCGATCAAGAGCGGCTATGCCGAGGTCGAATCATCGGTCGAGGTTGAAACCGACAATGATGATTCCGGGGCCGACGAATTAGCGGAAGCGGCGGCGATCTAGGATTCCGAAAGACGCGGCGAGGGTCATTTCGGATCGTTCGATCCGAAATGTCCTCGCCTTTTTTTGCGCATTTCTGTCCGGTGAAAAACTTCGCGTTCATCAATGAGCAGTTTTGGGTTCGGCAGCTGAGTCCGGCGAAATCGGATCGTTTGCTGGCGCTTGGCTGGCGGCATTTCGGCGAACATTTCTTCCGTTACAATCTGGCGATCCACGAAGACGAGATCCGACGGGTTTTCGCGCTCCGGATCGATCTTGCAAGTTTCCGTTTCTCGAAAAGCCAGCGACGAACGCTGAATCGCAATGCCGACCTCTCGACTTCAATCAGGCCGGCCGAGGTTGATGACGCGACGCATTCGCTTTTTGAACGGCACAAATTGCGATTCACACACAGTGTTCCCGGATCGATTTTCGACTTCATATCGACGGAACCCGCGACATGTCCGATTGAAACACTTGAATGCGCCGTTTCAAACGGTCCGGAACTCGTCGCGAAATCGTACTTCGACATCGGAGAAACCTCAGTTTCAAGCATTTACGCGATGTTTGACCCGGGCGAAGCGCGCCGCCGGCTCGGAATCCTGACGATGCTCAAAGAGATCGAATTTGCGCTCGAGCATCGAAAAAAATACTATTATCACGGTTATATTTACGAAGGCAGGTCTTTTTACGACTATAAAAAACGCTTCGCCGGACTGGAGGTCTTCGATTGGTACGGGTCATGGCTGAGCGTTGAACCGGATTGAAGATTCCGGCAGTCGAATTTTCTGGGGGTAGAGATTCGCAATTGCCGGAAATGGCGGCGCCGTTAAAGCTTTTCAATGTAAAAGAGCGTGAACAAAACATTGAACAGCTTGGAGCGCCGCCTTTTTCAATACGCCGCATCAGCCGATTAAGTTCAGATTGTTTGCCGGTCGTTCGTTCGGCACGAACGGCATCTGAAGAAATCCCGCCCACTGTTCGGGAGTTGCGATCTCGACATACCGCGCCGTCATCTCAGGCGTAAAAACCTCGACCATAAAGCGATTTTCGAACCAGATCTCGATCAACTGAAACATTCCGCCGCCTCGGTTGCAGACCAAGCCACGCCAGCCTTCGCGCTCGGCGATCGCCAGGATCTCAGCCGTACTTAGCGGCGAATTCACGGCGATATGCGTCGAAACAAAGTCCGGTCCGTTTTCGGCATATTGAAACGTCCCCTCATACTCCTCGGTCGGCGTTGCCGTGCCGAAGTCTGCGTAATCGGGCGTTCCGTTGCCCGGAAGCAATTCGATATTGACCGGGACGAACTCAACGGCGCTCCCGCGCCCGTCGTCGGCAAAGGTGATGAAGCCGCCCGGGCTCGGCGGAAACGGATACGAATAACCGTTCCAAAGCTCGGCAAGAACCGCTGCGGCCCGTTCGGGATTTCTGACTCCAACTGAAATATGATTGATCATTGCGATTTATTGCTCCTGTATTAATCTCCGGGAATTTCCCTTCATCAATCAACGCGCAAAAGATCGCCGAAGAGTATCAGGACTTCAGGCTGTGCGGTTTTTGCCCGCGAAACACACCAAAGACGCGAAAATCATTTCGCGCGTTTTTGCGTTTTTTCGCGGGAAAGGTCTTACTTCGTGATCTGGGTTAAGGCCCAACATTGTCGCGGATGTATTTCTTTGAGTCGAATTTCTTTCCGGTCGAGTTTGAGGTCATGCAGCGGATCGTTCCGAAGACGGATCGTTCCATCCACGGCCGGTCGTGTTTGCCGAAGCACCAGTGGATTCCGGTGTAGCTGTTCGGATCGCGGCCGTCGAGCGCATACTTGTTGTTGAGATGGACGAGCGTCGCAAACGACTCTTCATAAATCCTCGACCTGTCGCTCACGTTCTTTCCCCACAGCATGCGGATATAGTTGTGCATTTCCCCGGTCGCGACCAATTCGCTCTGGGCTGCGTTCCACAGTTCGTC
>JBGASE010000090.1:0-13509 GCA_044229875.1 Pyrinomonadaceae bacterium
GGATCGGACAGCGAACTCGGCGTCTTCAGCATTCGTGATGCCGCATATCTTAACCAATGTCATGAATTTCAGCCCTCTCGTCCTTCAAACGCGTCGCCAGATACCAGACGACAAACAGATTCACGATCAGCGCCCCGACGCGGAGCGCCGTGAATTTTTCAAAGATTTCATAGATCTCGACCGGTAACAGCAGCGAGGTTGCAATCACCGTGAGCAATTCGGCCCAACGCTTTTCGAACCACAAACCGACGCCCTCCGTGATCTGAAGCGCCGAGTAGAGAAACGATCCGACGCTGAACGCGATCAGGTTATTCCGGTTCACGCCCGCGAGCTTTTCAATGATTCCGTGCACAAGCTTGTTGTCCGGGTCGATCCGGTGCCGCGCGATGAAATCGCTGAACCACTCCGCGACGTCGCGATTGAGCAACGTCAGCAATTTGATCGCAACGACGAACAGCACTATTCCCTTCACTAGCTTCACGCCGGCCAGCAGATGGATCGTCCAGTGCCGTTCTTTCGGAGTCTGGTTCCGGTATCTGAGATGCGGTTTTTTCATTGCCACGACTCCAGCATCCGGCGAGCGTCGTCGCTCCGCATCAGCGATTCGCCGATCAGAAAGCCGTTGAACCCGAGTGCTTTCAATTCCTCGATTTCGGCGCGCGAAGAAAGTCCGCTTTCGGCAATCATCAGCGCGCCCGGCGGCCGATGCCGGACGAGTTCACGCGAGATATCGAGAGAGACCGCGAAATTCTTGAGATCGCGGTTGTTGACGCCGATCAAACGCGCGCCGAGCGGTCGGACGCGTTCCAATTCTGCCAACGTATGAACTTCGACGAGCGCGTCGAGTCCGAGTTCGTTGTCGGCAAGATCGAAAAGTTCCCTGAGCCGGGAATCCTCGAGCATTGCGGCGATCAGCAGGATCGCGTCGGCGCCCGCGACGGCGGCTTCGTAGATCTGGAACTCATCGAAGACGAAGTCCTTGCGAAGTATCGGGACAGTGACCGCGCCCCGCACCGCCCGCAGATCGTCGAGACTTCCGAGAAACCTGTCTTCTTCGGTCAGGACCGAAATCGCCGCCGCTCCGCCGCGTTCGTAGGCAGTGGCCGTTTCGACAACATTGATCGATGCGTTGATCACGCCCTTTGACGGCGACGCGCGTTTGATCTCGGCGATGACGTTGATCCCGTCACGGGCGACCGCCGCCGTCAATCGATTGCGCTCAGCGCCGGATCGCGCCCTGCGGGCGGTCTCAACGATGTTGCCGGCCGCCGCCCTGGCGGCTTCGACTCGCGGACGCTTGAGTGCGATGATTTCGTCAAGAATCGTCATTCTGTGTTTGTGCGCTCGACGAGCAGTTCAAGTTTCTCAAGCGCACGGCCGTCGTCGATGCTTTTTTCCGCCGCGATCTGCGCCGAGCGAAGATCGGGTTCGGCCCCGGCGACCAAAAGGGCCGCCGCGGCATTGATCGCGACCAGAGAACGCGCCGGTCCGCGTTCCGTACCGTCAAGCACTGCGCGGACGATCGTCGCGTTCCGTTCGGCGTCTCCGCCGCGAAGCCCTTCCATATCGGCTGCCGAAACCGATTCGACTCCGAAATCTTCCGGCCGGACCTCAAAACGCCGGATCCCCGCGGCTGAAACTTCGGCGACGAACGATGCGCCGTTCAAAGTAAGTTCGTCGAGCCCGTCCGATCCATGGACGACCCATGCTTTCGTCGTCCCGAGAGCGCGCAGCGTCTCGGCGACCTTCCGCACGAGGTTTTCATGCCAGACGCCCATGATCTGAAACGGAGCGCCGGCCGGATTCGTCATCGGACCAAGCAGATTGAACGTCGTGTGCACGCCGAGCTCGCGGCGGACGGCAGCGACGCGGGCCGTTGACGCATGATAGCTCGGCGCAAACATAAAGCAGATGCCGATTTCGTTGAGGCAAGATTCGGAAACATCGCGGCTCGCGCCGACGTTGACGCCGAGCGCGCCAAGGACGTCCGCGCTTCCCGATTTCGAAGTCGCGGCGCGGCTGCCGTGTTTGGCGACGGCAAGTCCGGCTCCGGCGATTACGAACGCGGCAGCGGTCGAAACATTGAATGTCTTGACGCGGCTCGACCCGGTACCGGCAGTATCGATGAAAACCTTGTGCCGGGAACGGATCCGAAGCGCGTGATCGCGCATCGCCTGCGCCATTCCGGCAAGTTCCTCGGGCGTATCGCCCTTGATCGCGAGTGCGACAAGCGCCGCCGCGATCTGTGAGTTGTTGGCCGATTCGTCAAGCAACGAGTCAAGCAAACCGCGGGCCTCATCCCGCGAAAGATCGACGCCCGCCATCAGCCTCAGCAAAAGCGATTTCAGCCGATCGGGCGGTGCCTCGTCGGTTCGCGCGGGCGGCGTCAGCAAGAATGAAGAATCACTGTGCATAAATACAAAAAATCCGCGACCGTTTTAAATCAAAGCGGACGCGGATCCCGAAAGCCTAACTTCTCAGCGAAGTCTCAGAAAGCCGCCGCCGAAACCCGCCAACGCGCGTCGAACTGCGTATCAAAATGCTCGGAATTGGTGGTCTCTGGCGTCATCTCAATGGCTTTCCCTGTGGTAAACTACTTATAGCCAATCGACCCCGAATTTGCAAATTTATGAGCGATATTTTCGAAATCACTTCGCGTCCGTCGGAATCGCTTTTTTACCGGCACGGAGACCGTCACGACCCGCGTCTGGGCGAGATCGTTTCGATGAATCCGACCGAATTTGAAGAGGCGGCGATCGTTATTATCGGATGCCCGCAGGACGAAGGCGTCGTCCGGGCCGGCGGAACGCCCGGAGCATCCGCCGCGCCCGATGCGATCCGGCAGCATTTTTACAAGCTGACGAACTTCGGGATCCACAAACAGATCTTCGATATCGGAAACGTTATCGCCGGTTCCGATCTCGAAGCGACGCACGAACGCCTTGAACGCGTCGTCCGCGAGGTTGTCGCGCTCGGAAAACGCGCGATCGTTCTCGGCGGGGGCGGAGATATTGCTCATCCGGGCGGGACGGCGATGGCCGGGGTCTTCGGTCTCGACCGTTGGATCGCGATCAACGTCGATGCACGGCTCGACATAGCCGAACGTGAGGTGATCGACAGCGAAAGCGCGTTCCGCAAGCTTCTCGAATCAGGCAGTCTCCTGCCGCAATATCTTTACGAAATCGCGTTTCAGCCGCAATATCTGTCGAACTCGCATTATCGGCTTTTGACTGAAAAAGAAGCGCGGATGATCAGCCTTCAGATGATGAGGTCACGAGACGCGGCCGACACCGAATTGCGGGAGACGATCCGGCAGGAATTCATTCACCACAGCCGGACGATGAACGTCTTCTTTTGCTTTGATATGCAGGCGGTTCGCGCTTCCGAAGCGCCGGGAGTGACGCACCCGAACCCGTTTGGCCTGCGGGCCGGAGAATTCCTGACGCTCGTCGACTTCGCCGCGAATCTGGTCAACACGAAACTGTTCGAATTCTGCGAGGTGAATCCGACACTCGATCAAAACGGACAAACGGCACGGCTCGTCGCGGTTGCGATGCACCGCATTTGCTCATCGTGAAAGAGCGGACAGCGCAAAGTGCGGGCTAGTGCAAAGTGCACAGTGCAAAGTGCAGAGAGAAGATTAGTGCAAAGTTCAAAGTGCAGAGCAAAGCGCGTTAATGGCCTGCGATTTTGCACTATGCACTCTGCACTAATCTGCACTTTGCACTCCACTTTGCACTCCGCACTATTCACTTTGCACTCTCAACTCAATCTCCTCTCATCGCCGTCACCGGGTCCAAATTTGAGGCACGGATCGCTGGATACATTCCGGCGATGACGCCGATCACGACCGACGTCAGAAACCCGGAAGCGATCGCCCACAACGGAACAACTGTCGGAAAGCTGATCAAGAGTCTGATCAGAAACGCGAACGCAAGTCCGATCAGAATTCCGGCTAATCCGCCAAAGCCTGTTAGGACGCTCGCTTCAAGAAGAAACTGTAGCAGTACGTCCTGTTTGCGAGCCCCCATCGCGCGCCGGATGCCGATTTCCGCGGCCCGCTCCGTGACCGATACGAGCATGATATTCATCACCCCGAGTCCGCCGACAAGCAAACTTGCAAGCGCGATCGGCACGACGATCACCGCCAGTGCTGCGATCGCCTGATCGACCAGTTCAAAGACCTTTTCAGCGCGGTTGACCCCAAAGTTGTTCGGAGCCTCGGAGGCGACTCCGCGGCGTTGCCGCAACACCGCCGAGACTTCGTCCGTGACCTCGTCGACGCGGCCCGCCGGCGCGCGAACGACGATCGCGACCCCTTCGATCTCCGGATAATTCTTCTGCGCCGTGTCGAACGGAATGTAAACCGATCTGAGATCGATCTCGTCGCTGCCGATAACTCCCTGTCCGGCCGGATCCGCGAGAACGCCGGTGACCGTAAAGATCCGTCCGTCGATCTTGATTTGCTTCCCGATCGGGTCTTCATCGCCGAACGCCTGACGCGCGATCCCGTTGCCGATGACGGCGACGTTCGCCCGCCGCTGCCGTTCCGATTCGACAAAGAACCGGCCGCGTTCGATCGGAACCGAAACGATCAGCGGAAAATTCTCCCAAACGCCGAGGATCAGCGGATTGTAGGCGTCGCGGCCGCGATAGGTAAGTTTCGGCGGATCGGCCGTTGGCCCGTAACTTCCGCGGATCCGCTGCGGCGATACGCCGATCGGCCCCGGTAGTTTGGCGATCGCCAATACGTCCTCGTAAGTCAGGTCTTTTCGCTGCCGCTGTTCGGCCGTCGGAGTTTCAAATGACGGTCCGATCCGCTCTTCTTTCGTGAACCAGATCGTGTTCGGCGCGGAATTCGCCGTAACTTCCGCAACGCGCTGCGAAAGCCCCGTCAGTATCGCCCCGACCATCGAGACGACCGCGGTGCCGATGATGACGCCGGTCAGAGTCAGCGCGGCCCGCAGTTTGTGCGACCGCAACGAATCAAACACGGTCTGCACCGTATCTTTGAATAGCTGCCTGTTAAGATTGAGACTCATCACTATTCCGAAGTTTCGATCACTCGCTCCGCAAGGCCTCGATCGGGTCGAGCCTCGACGCCCTCCTCGCCGGCAGCACGCCGAACACCAATCCGACGGCGCAAGACAGGACAATCGCCGCAATCACTGCGCCGAACGGGAGTCCGACGGGAAATCCGGTCAGAAACGCCGCAATCCTGACGATCACAAATGCAAATACCAGACCGACCGCCCCGCCGATCAGCGTCAGCATCGAAGCCTCGAACAAAAACTGAACAAGGATGTCGCGCCGCCGCGCGCCGATCGCGATCCGGATGCCGATCTCACGCGTCCGTTCGGTGACCGACGCGAGCATCATGTTCATCACCACGACGCCGCCGACCATCAGTGCGATGATCGTCAGCGGATAAGTGATCGTTCCGATCAGTCCGGTCAGGCTTGCGGTGAAAGCCTGAACGCTGCGCGCCGTGACGATCGAGAAATTGTCGGGTTCATCGAATGGCAGCCGCCGGATCAGCCTCAGACCCGTTCGTACGACCTCTTCGGTATCGGCGACGCTCAGGCCCGAGCCCGACCGCGCCCGTGCGAGCAGCGACAATGATCGTGAACGGGTTCCGAAGATCTTCGCGTAGGTGCCGAGCGGTATCTGGACGAACGCGTCCTGCGAGGCTCCGAAGACCGAACCGCGGGGTTCGGCGATGCCGATGACGGTGTACGGAAGTTGACCGATGCGGATCTCTTCGCCGATCGGATCGGTCGCGCCGAACAGATCGTCGGCGATGTCCGTTCCGATGATGCAGACGTTCGACCGGTAATAGTCATCGGCCCGGATGAATTCGCGGCCGCGGGCGACCTTGATCGATGTCAGCGAAGTGATATTTGAAGTTACGCCCTGAATCGCGATCCCGGCGAGGGTCTTTTCGTTGCGGCGGACCGGAAGTCCGGCATCAACCTGGGCGCCGACCTCGAGCGTTTCGTCGAACCGCGAACGAATGATATCGAGTTCGCCGCGGGTTATATCCGGGCGTCTCGAAAGCGCGGTGACGAATGCCTGTCCGTCGCCGGTGAAGTCCTGAAACGCCGCCTTTTCAACTCGAACGACGTCAGGCGCGAAGTCAGCGGTCCGCGAGACGATGAAGTTGCCGGCGCCTTCAAGCAATGCCGAAACCAACGCGACGACGGCGACGCCGATGACGATTCCGACCACCGTCAGCGCCGATCTCAGCCGGTGCGCCCGGACCGAATCCCAAGCAACGCGAAGAAATTCCGCCGAGCGCTCGAAATTGCTGGTGAACCCCGTGATCAATTTTCCCCCTTTTTCGACTCCCGAAGAATGCCGCAGTTCAATCATAAGACCCGCGCATCGCATTCACAATTGAAGGCGTGGCCGAATCGCCGTCGGGGATGATATCGGTCGATGATGATTGTCGTTACTAAAGCCCTGACTTGACACGCCCGAGTCAGTTTTGGCATTCTTACTATTCGCTTTTGCAGCGGATTTAGTCAGTTAGCTCAGTGGTAGAGCACTACCTTGACACGGTAGGGGTCAGCAGTTCAAATCTGCTACTGACTACCATTTTTATATTTTCGATAAGATGCTTTCGAAGAACTTTGCCTTTTTTGGACGAACTACTACGACGCGCTTCTAATGGCGCGGTAATCGGTGTTCGCAGTTTGAGCACCACGGCAAAGTCGCTCTTATCGGAT
This sequence comes from Pyrinomonadaceae bacterium, assembly GCA_044229875.1. Lineage (GTDB taxonomy): Bacteria > Acidobacteriota > Blastocatellia > Pyrinomonadales > Pyrinomonadaceae > JAFDVJ01. The sequence goes on from JBGASE010000090.1 coordinate 6,729, forward strand.
CTGATCTACGAAGTAGTAGTTGATTGTTGATCGTTTGGATTTGCGGCTTTGACGTCGGAGAGTTTTTCCGGAGTCGGCCACGGGCTTCGAACAATCAACAAATGTATGCAGATAAAATTCGGCGAACAAGTTAAGGAATTTTCCGATCCGGTTTCGGTTTTGGACGCGATCAAGGCGTTTGACCGCGACGTTTTGAAGAAAACGATCGCGGCCAAAGTGAACGGCGCCGAGGTCGACCTGTCGGCGCAGATCGTGCCGTCGGGCGACGTGCTCGCGCTTGAACCGATCGTCACCGATTCGCGTGACGGCCTTGAAGTGCTCCGTCATTCAACGGCGCATTTGCTGGCCGCCGCCGTCCTTGAGTTGTTTCCCGGCACGAAACTCGGCGTCGGGCCGGCGCTGATGGAAGATCCGCGCTACGGATTTTATTACGATGTCATCGCGCCCCGTTCGCTGACCGAAGAAGACCTCGCGCTGATCGAAAAGAAGATGAAGGAGATGGCCAAACGCAATCTCGTTTATCGGCGTGATGAAATCTCAAAGGATCAGATCCTTTCGATTTTTGGCGAGCGCGAAGAGCCGCTCAAGTGCGAGCTCATCGCCGAAAAGGTGTCTGACACCGCCAGCGTTTATTATATCGACGGCTCGCCGTTCATCGATTTCTGCCTCGGGCCGCACGTCGGCCACACCGGTAAACTCAAGGCCTTCAAGCTTTTGGCACTTTCGGGCGCCTACTGGAAGGGCGATTCCGAGCGCGAACAGATGCAGCGCATCTACGGCACCGCGTTCGCAACTCAGGAAGAGCTCGACGGCTGGCTGAAACAGCGCGAAGAGGCTGAAAAGCGCGATCACCGCAAGCTCGGAAAGGAACTCGATCTTTTTTCGATCCAGGATGAGTACGGCCAGGGTTTCATCTTCTGGCATCCGAAAGGCGGCGCGATCCGGACCGACATGGAGAACTATCTCCGTGAGGAGCTGCAAAAACGCGGTTACGGCATGGTATTCACGCCGCATATCGCGAAACGGCAGTTGTGGCAGACTTCGGGGCACGAGGAAAATTACGCGGACGGCCTTTTTGAACCGGTCGGAATGCCGCCGAAGTTTGGTGAGGACATCGAGTTTCGGTTGAAACCGATGAACTGCCCGTTTCATATCGGAATTTACAAGTCGCATCCGCGTTCGTACCGCGAATTGCCGCTGCGCTACGCCGAGCTTGGAACCGTTTACCGCGCCGAACTTTCGGGAACGCTCCACGGCCTGATGCGCGTCCGCGGATTCACGCAGGACGACGCTCATATTTTCTGCCGGCCCGATCAGGTTACCGATGAGGTCGGAGCCTGCGTCGATTTTGCCTACGACGTTTTCAAGACATTCGGATTCGAGAAGTTCAAGGTTGAATTGTCAGTTCGCGGCGGCGCCGAAAACAAAGGCTATCTCGGGATGGACAGCGACTGGCAGCGGGCGGAGGACGCGCTCGTCGCGGCGCTGAACAAACGCGCGATCGGCTATGAACGGATCGAGGGTGAGGCCGCGTTTTACGGTCCGAAGATCGACATCAAGGTCGAAGATTCGATCGGGCGTTTGTGGCAGCTTTCGACGGTTCAGTTCGATTTCAATCTTCCGGACCGTTTTGACCTCGAATTCATCGGCGATGACAACAAACCGCATCGTCCGGTGATGGTCCATCGTGCTCTCTTCGGATCGGTCGAACGATTCTTTGGAGTATTGATCGAACATTACGCCGGAGCATTTCCGTTGTGGCTGGCGCCCGTGCAGGTGGCCGTGCTTCCGATCACCGACCGTATCAACGAATACGCCGAATCGGTCGGAAGAGAGTTGAAAGACGCGGGCTTCCGTGTCGAGGTCAACTTGAAAAGCGAAAAGATCGGTGCAAAGATTCGCGATGCGCAGCTTCAGAAAGTTCCGTTCATGCTGGTGCTTGGCGACAAGGAGCATGAGGAGCAAAAGGTTGCGGTTCGTGAAAAGGTCAAAGGCGACATCGGGCAGATGACGCTTGAGGAATTTAAGGAACTGGCGGCGAGACTCAAATCGTCTCGCGCGCTGACAAACGATTGATCCGATTTTGGATTTTCGATTTTTGATTTTGGATTGCAGCTCATTCCAAAATCCAAAATCTAAAATCCAAAATCGCCGGAGGTATTTTTATCGCAATACACAGAGGCCGCGGCCGTTTTGACAACCGACGTCAGCCGATCCATCGAACCAACGAACGTATCCGCGTTCCGTCGGTTCGGGTCATCGGTCCGGACGGAGAGCAAATCGGGGTAATGGATACGCGTGACGCCGTTCAGCAGGCGCGCGGACTCGGGCTCGACCTGGTCGAGATCGCACCGCAGGCGCAACCGCCGGTTTGCCGCATGATCGATTACGGAAAGTTTCTTTACGAGCAGAAGAAGAAACAGCACGATGCGAAGAAGAAGCAGACGACGGTGCAGGTTAAGGAGATCAAATTCCGCCCGGCGACCGACGATCATGATTACGGATATCGCATGGAACGTGCCCGGGGCTGGCTGGGTGAAGGCGATAAGGTGCGGGCGACGATTGCGTTTCGCGGTCGTGAAATGACGCACCGTGAGCTCGGGGCAGCAATCCTCGGAAAGCTCAGAGAAGATCTGGCGGATATCGCGGACATTGAAGTGGCGCCGAAAATGGAAGGCTATCAGATGTTTACGATATTCGTTCCGAAGAAGAAATAGGGCGATTCGCGATTTTGGAATTTCGATTTTGGATTTTGGAATGAATCCGATATTTGAGTTTGAAATCCGGATCGGAGCCGAGGCGGCAAGTTCGGTCGTTCGCAATCGCCTGATTGAAAGACTTTGAAATCGATTTTGGAGTTACGATTTTGGATTCAAAAATCCAAAATCCAAAATCCAAAATCCAAAATGGAGAGAGGGTTATGCCAAAACTAAAAACACATAAGGGTGCGGCCAAGCGGTTTCGCTCAACTGCCAGTGGCAAGTTCAAGCGCGGACACAGCCATGCGCGGCACATTTTGACCAAGAAGACCAACAAGCGCAAGCGCAATCTCGACATCGACACGCTTGTGTCAGAAGGCGATCAGAAGCGGGTCGAGAAAATGCTTCCGTACGGGAGAGACTAGAGATTTTGAATTTCGGATTTTGGATTTTGGATTTTAGGTCTGATTCTGGGATCTGAGAATGGAATCTGAAATACCTGGAATCTGGAATCGCTTGAATTTCTTTGATTCTTGAGTCTTGAATTTTGAATTTTGAATCCGAGTTCCCGATTGTGAATTCGGATAGGAGGATAAAGGGATGCCTCGTGCAAAACGTGGGAATAAGCGCACTGAGAAGCGCAAAAAGATATTAGCTTTAGCCAAGGGCTATCGCGGAACCAAATCGAAATTGTATCGTTCAGCAAAGGAATCGGTCGAACGCGCACTTAACTTCGCGTACACCGGCCGCAAGCTGAAAAAACGCGACTTCCGCAAACTGTGGATCGTCCGCATCAACGCGGCGTGCCGATTGAACGAGATGAAATATTCGCAGTTCATGCACGGCCTCAAGCTGGCCGGCGTTGAACTCGACCGCAAGGTTCTTGCGGATCTCGCCGTCAAACAGCCGGAATCGTTCGCGGCGCTTGCCGGACAGGCGCGGGATGCGATCAGCAAACAGGCAGCAGCGGCCTAGCGAACTCGATGAAAGCAGCGATGACCGTTCCGATCGTATCTCGTAGCGATCAGAACGGTTATCGTTTATTTGGACTCTTGAGCGCGTCGGCCGAAAGATAACGGACGTCACGACGAAATTGCTCGACGCGTCTTGCTAAACGGTTGCTTATCGATTGGCCAAATGCGCGACTATTCGGGTCAGGTTGCTTATCATAATTGTGATCTTTGCGAATCCGGACGGTTGTCGTTTTGCCGATGTCTGAACTGATTGTGCTAAGATGCGAATATGCCGGAGATTGCGCGATTTTACGGAATAATTATCAAGCTCTTCTTCGGCGACCATCCACCGCCGCATTTTCATGCGGTTTACGGTGAGTTCGTAGCATTGTTTGATATTCAAACGCTCGAAATGATTGAGGGAGATCTTCCGATCAGAGCGGAAGATGGTCACCGAGTGGGCGCAGATTCATCAAGCGGAACTGCTCGACATGTGGAATTCGCAAGAGTTCCGGAAGGTGGCGCCGTTGCCGTAACATGGTTATGAAACATCCGCGAATCAATTCTGCCATTGCTGTTGACGATCACACGTTGTTGGTCGAATTCGAAAATTCGATTCGAAAGCGATACGATGTTTCGCCCTTGTTCGATCGAGAGGCGTTCAGTTTGCTAAGGAACGCGGCCGTCTTCAAGAACGTTCAAGTCGAGAAAGGCGGATTTGCCGTTTTTTGGAATGCGGATATCGATCTCAGTGAATACGAACTTTGGAAAAATGGCGAATTGATCACGAATTAATGTATGTCGGATGAGAAGAAACAAGTCGAAAAGATCCGCGAAGCGTTCGAGAATGAGTTCGGGCGCTTTGTTGATTTGCGAAACAAGCTGAGCGACCTCGGGCTCGCCGCCGCTGAAAATCTGCAGCGCGATATCGGTGAGTTCAAGACGCGTCATACCGGAAAGAAAAGCGAAATCGCGAACGCGAAGAAGCTGATCGGCCGTGTCGCGCCCGAAGACCGCGGATCGTTCGGGCAGTTCGTTCAATCCGTCGAAAAGCGGATCGTCGGCGCGATCGATGAGACCGAGGCGGCGCTCAACGATTATCTGGCGAAGGCCAAAACCGAACGCGAGCGGGTCGATGTCACGCTTCCCGGAAGGCGTCCGCGCGTCGGACACCTTCATCTGATCACGCTCCTGCGGCAGCAGATCGAGGATATTTTCGTGTCGATGGGTTACGCGATCGAGGACGACCGCGAGATCGAGACCGATTACTACAACTTCGATGCTCTCAACATTCCCGACGGACATCCGGCCCGCGAGTCGCAGGACACGTTCTACACAACGCACGGGTTCGCGCTCCGTTCGCAAACATCGACGGTCCAGATACGGGCGATGGAGCGCCGCGGCGTTCCCTTGAGGATCATTGCTCCGGGCCGCGTCTTTCGGCGCGACACTCCGGATCCGACGCATGTCCCGATGTTTCATCAGATCGAGGGACTTTGCGTCGATAAAGGCATCACGATGGCGCATCTCAAAGGCACCGTCGCCGAATGGCTCCGAAGGCTTTTCGGCGAAAACACAAAAGTCCGGATGCGCCCGAGCTACTTCCCTTTCACCGAACCGAGCGCGGAATTCGATTTCTCGTGCTTCAAATGCTCCGGGACCGGCCAGTCCGACGGTGCCCGATGCCGGCCATGCAAAGGCTCCGGCTGGATCGAACTCGGCGGCTGCGGAATGGTCCATCCGAACGTGCTCCGGAATTGCGGCGTCGATCCGGCCGTTTACTCGGGCTTCGCCTTCGGATTCGGCCTCGAACGCATGTGCGCGCTGATGTACGCGCTCGACGACATCCGCCTGATGTTCGAGAACGACGTCAGATTTCTGGGACAGTTCAGGTAGGATTATGATCGTGGTCGGAAGCGACGAGAATGACGATCCGGCATTTGTGAGGACCGTGCAAAGCACCGTTGCGTTTTATCTCCGAAACCGCGTCCCGAACTATATCGCAATCATCAAGGTCGATCATTGGTTTGACTTCAAATGGCGACAGTTTTCGCACAAGATATTCGGGGCCTTGGGGATTTGGCGCGAGACTTTGAGATTTCCTCCGTTCCATCCGAACCGGATCGTTGAGGAGTTTCACTTTGAGATTAATGGTGAAGGATACGAGCGAATCGAACGTTATTTGCACGTATTTCAGCCGTCTTCTGAAAATGCGCAGCACAAACTCAGAAGAAATCAAGCGGTGTACGTTTGGTTCAGTGGCGGCACCAAAGGCGGAAATCAGGCGAGTCTGATGATCTATGATTTCCCGGACAAAACTCAATACTCTTGGTACGCATCGTTCATAAGGGGTTCGGACCACGACGATTGGCGGATTCGAAAAACGGAAGGAATCTCGAAAGCCGAACTCGGAATGATTATTTCGGACGTTTGATGAACTCTATGGGTTGGGCAACTCAGTACATCACTGAACTCAAAGCTGGGCGGACCGTTAAGTTCCGGCCAAGAGGGCATTCGATGAAGGGGAAGATCGAATCGGGACAACTCTGCACCGTCGAACCTTTCGCTGAAAACGAGACGATTGGAAAAGGCGCAATCGTTCTTTGCAAGGTGAATGGCTGCGAGTATCTGCATCTCGTCAAAGCGGTTCAGGGCGAGCGGTTTCAGATCGGGAATAATCGGGGCCGCATCAACGGCTGGATCGGGCGGAGCTCGATTTATGGAAAACTCGTCGCAATCGAGGACTAGGAATTTATGTTGATCAGCTACAACTGGCTAAAAGATGTAATTGACATCGACCTTTCACCGAGCGAAGTCGCGGAACGGCTGACGTCTGTCGGGAACGCCGTCGAGGGCATCGAGGAACACGGCGACGATTTCGTTTTCGACATCGATCTCACGTCGAACCGCGGCGATTGCCTGTCGCACTGGGGAATTGCGAGAGAACTGCGCGCCGGCGGCGCGCATTCCACGGATTCCAAATTCCATGATTCCAGCATGAATCCGCAACCTGGAATAATGGAACTTGGAATTATGGAATCAGGCGCAGCCGGTTCTGGAATTCTTGAATCGGGGCTTGTTACGATCGAAGCGCCGGATTATTGCAATCGCTTCACCGCGCGCGTCATT